>JAFQSA010000035.1 GCA_017409765.1 Clostridia bacterium
AGTCAAGTGGTGGTTTTGCTGATGTGGCTTGCGCTGATTGTCGTTTCCGCATTGTACGCATTTGTTAGCTACAAGGTACTTGTCAACGATGCTCAAAAACTTTTCGAGCGTATCGAAGGCTAATTTACTCCATCGCGCAAGTTAGCGGTGCAAAGGGAGTAACTAGGCAGTTGTATTTTCAAAAACTGCTTTCAAATACAAAAAAGACAAAAAATAGTGGGGCAACCCCAAACAAAATATATCAATTTGGAGATAATTATGAAAAACGTATTGGACGTATTCAAAGAACGTGGATTTCTCAAACAAATAGTATTCGAAGAAGAGTTGTACGAACTCTTGGGCAAGGAAAGTGTAACTTTCTACACAGGCTACGACCCAACTGCGGACAGTTTGCACGTTGGTCACTTTTTGACACTCATGGCAATGGCGCACATGCAACGCGCCGGCCACAAACCCATCATCTTGATTGGTGGCGGTACAGCAATGGTTGGCGATCCAACTGGCAGAAGCGATTTGCGTAGCATGCTCACACGCGAACAAATTCAACACAACGTTGCCTGCTTCAAAAAGCAAATGGCACGCTTTATCGACGTGGACAACGCCATCTTTGTAGACAATGCTGATTGGCTTTTGGATCTCAACTACATCGATTTCCTTCGCGAAATTGGCACGTGCTTCTCCGTTAACAAGATGCTCACAGCCGAGTGCTACAAGCAACGTATGGAAAAGGGCCTCACTTTCCTCGAATTCAACTACATGCTCATGCAAGCATACGACTTTTTGCACCTCAATCGCACCTACGGTTGCACGTTGCAACTTGGTGGCGACGACCAATGGAGCAACATGATTGCCGGTATGGACCTTGTTCGCCGTAAGGAACAAAAGGTTGCTTATGCCGCAACGTTCACACTTTTGACCACATCCGAAGGCAAAAAGATGGGCAAAACTGCAAAGGGCGCTGTTTGGCTTGATGCAGAAAAAACCTCCCCATACGATTTCTTCCAATACTGGCGCAACGTGGAAGACGACCGCGTTGCAATGTGCATGAACCTCTTGACATTTATGGACGTGGAGGAAATCAAGCAACTCACAGCTTACAACGACCACCGCATGAACAAGGCAAAGGAACGCCTCGCTTACGAAATCACAGCAATTGTTCACGGTAAGGAAGTTGCCGACGAAGTCTTGAAGCAAGTTCGTGCAGCATTCTCCGCCGACGTGGAAAACATGCCCGTTGTAGAGATTGAAAACCCAACAAACATCATCGACATTTTGGTAAAAACTGGCCAATGCAAATCCAACGGCGAGGCTCGTCGCTTGGTAGAGGGCGGTGGTGTTTCCGTCAACGAAACAAAAATCTCCGCTCCATCTTGGACATTGCCCGAGGACGTTCTCCAAAAGGGCGAGTTCGTTTTGCACAAAGGTAAAAAAGTTCACCTTCGCGTAGTTATCAAGTAATGAAAGAGTACACAACAATTCAAGGGGACAACACCGTCGAGATTGTCATCGAAAAATCTCGCTTTATCGCAACGGCCATCCATGTGGATAGTGTGGAAGAGGCTCAGGAGTTCATCGCGTCCAAACGCAAAAAGTACTTCGATGCCACCCACAACTGCTACGGCTATCTCATCGGCGACAAGGCAAAGTTTTCCGACGATGGCGAGCCACAAGGCACCGCCGGTATGCCCATCTACGAATGTATCAAAAACAGCAAAATCGACCACGTTTGTGTGGTGGTAACAAGATATTTTGGCGGTATCAAACTGGGCGCAGGCGGACTTGTCCGTGCCTACTCCGGTAGCTGTGCCGAAGCACTCAAAACTGCCACCAAAGTGTACATGACGGATTGTACCATTGCCGAAGTGGTGGTGGACTACTCACTCTTGAAAGGCCTTCGCAAAGTGCTTTTTGGCAAGGTTATCGAAAAGGACGTCGTTTGGGAGGACAAAGTGCGTTTGGTACTTCTTTTCCCAACAGTTTCTTTCGATACTATTTCACACATAGTAACGGAAAATACCCTTGGCAAGTGCGTTTTGACCCAAAAAGAGCAACTTTTGTGCCACTACGAGCAAAAATAGCAACTAAAAATGGTGTACTAAAAAAAAGCAATTGTTCCACGACTGAAAAAGAAAAATGGCCAATAGATTTTGCAAAAAACACAAAAATGGGCATTTTTTACAATGCTACAAACAAAAATCAGGTAGGTAACCATGGCAAAAATTCAATTCAAACCATCAACAATGCTTGGCCCTTTGCCCGCAGTTATGGTGTCCTGTGGAGATATGCAAAACTCCAACATCATCACGATTGCTTGGGTGGGCATTGCTTGCTCTCAACCAACCCGCGTGTACATTTCCGTCCGCCCAGATAGGTACTCTCACCACCTCATCAAGGATAGTGGCGAGTACGTCATCAACCTCACAAGCGAAAAACTTTTGCCCGCTTGCGACTACTGTGGTATCCGTAGCGGACGCGACATCGACAAGTTTGCGGAAATGAAACTCACCAAGCAAAAGGGTACAGTTGTATCCGCGCCTATGATTGCGGAAAGCCCCGTAAGTTTGGAGTGCAAAGTGTTTGACGTCATTTCCCTTGGTTCCCACGATATGTTTCTTGCCGACGTTGTAGCGGTGCACGCAGACGAAAGCATTGTGGACGAAAACGGCAAAATCGACTTTGCCCTTGCCCACCTTGTCAACTACCAACATGGCGACTACTACCGCTGTGGCCGACAACTCGGTCGCTTTGGTTTTGCCGCTCAACGCAAATTTATTGCCAAGCACGGCAAAGGTATGGACGTGGACATGTCCAAAGCCACGTTGACCAAACGCGCCCCCAAAAAGAAAAAGTAATTTTTTGCAATTTGGCTCAATGTTTCAAACACCCAATGTCGTAGGGGCGGATTCCATATCCGCCCGCACCTTGTGAAAGGGCTCCCACTTTGGGGGAGCTGGCACGATAGTGCCTGAGAGGGCAAGGAAAAATATCAATTTGCCCAATATCCAATAACAATAACAAACGGCCTTTGGCTAAACATATTTTCAAAATGAATCTTCAAAACCTAAACAAACAACAACTTGATGCCGTAAAGGCTCCCCTTGGCCCAACTTTGGTGCTTGCAGGTGCTGGCTCTGGCAAAACAAGAGTGCTAACCAACCGCATCATGTACCTTGTAAAGGAGTGCGGAGTTAGCCCATCCAACGTGCTTGCAATCACATTTACCAACAAAGCGGCCAACGAAATGAAATCCCGCTTGATGGAGTTCGATTGCAACGCGCAATTCATGCATATTTCCACAATCCACTCATTTTGTGCAAGTGTTTTGCGTAGGGAGGCACAAGAGTTGGACCGCAACTCCAACTTTTCCATCTACACCGAAGACGAAAAGCACTCCATGCTCAAAAAGATTGTCAAGCAAGCGCTTGACGATGGCGATGCCAAAATGGCGGATAGTTTTGGCGAGTGCATTTCCAACATCAAAAACAACGCTCCCGACTTGGTGGAAAGCGACCTACTTGTTCAAAGCGAAACGGACGAGTACTTGATTGCCGTTTTGGAAGAACTGCAAAAAGCCACCCAAACGGAAGATACCGAAACGCTTGTCAACGTCATCCAAGAGTACAACCGTCGCATGGCGGAAAACAACGCATTGGACTTCGACGACCTACTTTACTACGTACACAAAATTTTCTCAACCAACCCACAAATTTTGCAAAAGTATCGCGAAAGATACCAATTTGTACTCATTGACGAGTTCCAAGACGTCAACAAAGTGCAATACCAAATCTTCAAAATGTTGGCAAGTGAGCACGGCAACATCTTTGTTGTGGGCGACGACGACCAATCAATTTACAGTTGGCGTGGTGCCGACCCATTGAACTTCAAAAAGTTCGAGCAAGATTTCCCCACTTGCAAAATATTCAAACTAGAACAAAACTATCGTTCAACCAAAGCCATTTTGAAGGTAGCAAACGATATCATTGCATCCAACTCCAACCGCTACGAAAAGGTGCTTTTCACCGACAATTCTCAAGGTGTAAAACCACAAATCTATTCGGCAAGTGACGAAATGGTAGAGGCCAACTACGTTTGCGAGCAAATCCGCAATTTGCGTTACCTTGGCAACTACCGTTTCAAAGATTTTGCCATTTTGATGCGTATCAATGCCCTCTCTCGCGCATTCGAGCAGGAACTTTTGCGTTATCGCATCCCCTACAAGGTCTTTGGCGGTTTCAAGTTCTTCGAGCGTAAGGAAATCAAGGACGTTCTTGCCTACTTGCGACTTATCAACAACCCAGCCGATTCCGAGGCGTTTTTCCGTGCCATCAACGTACCTGTAAAACGTGGCATTGGCGACACAACTTTATCTAAACTTGCCGGGCTTTCCGCCGACTACGGCATGAGTATCATCGACGTAATATCCGACGAGCGCAACTTGGAAATTTTCAACAAGCCAACTCGTGCAAAACTGTTGGATTTCTACAAACTGATTGACGAAATGATGCAACTTGCCAAGTCTACAACTGTTGCCAAGTTTGTGCACATTCTGTTAGATGTATTGGAAGTGCGCAAGGTGTACTCCAGCATGGACGAGGAAGACCGCGCTTTGAACATCGACCAATTCGAGCAATCGGTAATCGACTTCCAAAACTCCGACCCAGGTGCAACCTTGGCGGACTACCTTCAAACTGTAAGCCTCTCTGCCGATATTGACGAGGCAAACAATGGCGACTACGTTACCATTGCAACAATACACGCTGTAAAAGGTTTGGAATTCAAAACGGTGTTTGTGGTAGGGCTGGAAGACGGCATTTTCCCAACTTCGCGTGCAACCTACTCCCAACTTGGCATGCAAGAGGAGCGTAGGCTTATGTACGTTGCAGTAACTCGTGCGGAGGAAAGATTGTACCTAACCCGTGCAAACTCTCGCTTTATGTACGGCCAACGCAAAAACACATTGGCAAGCCGATATTTTTCCGAAGTCAAGCAAATGCTTACCCCTATCCGTCCACCTTCCACCGAAAGGCAACTAGCAGACGACAGCTATCTCGACAAACTCAACCTTCAACCCACCCAAAAGCCGGTTAACACCGGCAAAACCACCAGCCAAATCAAGCAATTCAAGGTGGGACAAATGGTGGAACATGCCACCTTTGGCAAAGGTATGATTTTGCGTATGGCAGGCGACATTGCCGACGTCATTTTCGAGTCAGTGGGCAAAAAGTCCCTCAATATCCGCTTTGCTCCCCTAAAAATTATTTAATAATGAATTGCAACCTTGCGGTTGCATGATTTGAAAGGAACTTTCGCTAATTGCCTACGGCATGAATTGCGCTTTTGCGCATTGAGGTTGCAATTCAATTCATGGAGCGTAGCGAGAAATCATGGCGAAGCCAAATTATGATGCATTTGCATCAATTCATGATGGCAACGCCGTCCAATCATCTGTAAATGAGGTATTGTATATCTCACAAACCAATCTCAAAAAGGTGTTTCTAACCATGACAATGCAACAAATGGTAAAACAACTAAATACGTGGGCACACGAGTACTACGTTTTGGATAACCCATCCGTGCCCGATACCACCTACGATGCCCTCTACGACCAACTTGTACTGCTGGAAAAGCAAACTGGTGTGGTCTTGCCGGACAGTCCCACAAGACGTGTCGGTGGCGAACCGCTCAAAAACTTTGTTCAACACACACATCGCAAGCGCTTGTACAGTTTGGACAAGGTGCAAAGTTTTGGCGAACTAGCCGAGTGGGTTAGCAAGGTGCAAAAGGAACTTGGACAAGTGGAGTTTTCCGTAGAACTCAAGTATGATTGCCTAACCATCAACGCCACCTACGAAAACGGCGTTTTGGTGGGCGCATCCACCCGTGGCAATGGTGTAGTGGGCGAAGACGTTACCGAGCAGGTAAAAACAATTCGCACAGTACCACTTACCATTCCCTTTGACGGCGTGTGTGAACTGCAAGGCGAAGGCATCATGAAACTTTCGCAACTAGCAAAGCACAACCAAAAGAACCCCAACGACCCCCTCAAAAACGCGCGTAACGCTGCCGCAGGCGCAATTCGCAACTTGAACCCAAAGGTGACTGCCGAGCGCAACTTGGACGTAGTTTTCTACTCCGCAGGCTACACCGAAGGGCTTGCTTGCCAAAGCCAAACGGAACTTGTTTCCTTTTTGAAAGATTGTGGCATGCTTACCAACTTTGTTTTTCAAACGGCTCGTTCCTTCGAGGAAATTCGCCAAATCATCGAAAACATCGGTCAAATGCGCAGTTCCCTTGACTTTTTGATTGATGGTGTGGTAATCAAGGTTAACGACTTTGCCCTTCGCGAAGAACTTGGCTACACCGACAAATTTCCCAAGTGGGCAGTTGCCTACAAGTTTGATGCCGAACAAGTAACAACCACCTTGTTGGACGTTGATTGGCAAGTGGGCAGAACTGGCAAACTTACACCAGTTGCCATCTTGGAACCAGTTGAACTTTGTGGCGCAACCATCAAACGCGCAACTTTGAACAACTTTGGCGATATCACTCGCAAAAAATTGCACAAAAATGCCCTTGTTTTCATCCGCCGTAGCAACGACGTCATCCCTGAAGTGCTTGGTTCAGCGGAAGAAGGTGGCGATATCATTTTGAAACCAACAACCTGCCCAGCGTGTGGTAGTGCTTTGACGGAAGTGGGCGCGCACTTGTTCTGTACAAATGCAAGCCATTGTACTCCACAAATTGTCCAACGCATTTCTCACTACTCGTCAAAAAATGCCTGCGATATCGACGGCATCAGTGAAAAAACTGTGGAAGCATTGGTGGCAAACCTTGGCGTAACGTCTGTTGCCGATTTGTATTCCTTGACGGCCGACGACCTTGCCACCTTGGAAGGCTTCAAAGCAAAGAAAATCCAAAACACATTGAAGGCCATCGAACAAAGCAAAAACGTCAAACTTGCACAGTTTATCTTTGCACTTGGCCTTGATAACGTTGGTAGTGTAACCGCCAAGGATTTGGCATCCAAGTACGGTAGTGTGGATGCATTGTCCAAGGCAACTGCCGAGGAACTCGTTCAAATTGACGGCATTGGCGAAATTGTTGCCGAAGGTATCGTTCAGTACTTTGCCGAAGAGCAAAACCTCGAAATCATCTCCCGCTTGAAGGATATCGGCATCAACCCAACCTACCAAGTGGAGCAAAAGGTGGGCGTGTTTACCGGCAAAAAAGTAGTTTTGACAGGAAGTTTAGCCAACTTCACACGTAGCCAAGCGGCTAAACTCATCGAGCAAAACGGTGGCGAAATTTCCGCATCGGTATCCAAGTCCGTCAACCTTGTTGTTGCAGGTACAGATGCTGGTAGCAAACTCACAAAAGCGCAAAATTTGGGCATCGAAATCATCGACGAGCAAACTTTCCAACAATTACTAAATTTATAAGTGAATATCGCAACAAAATTTTTCATTTTTCTTGATATATCCACTAAAAAGTGGTATAATATTCAGTTGTAAATGGTCAAAATTGCCCCCAAAATTGGCATTTTTGCAATAATATTTATAATAACTCTGTCACAAACTTTGGTTGCTTTCTTGCTATAAAACGACTATGCAGTTAGTGGTAATGGCTCTCACTTTGGGAGAGCTGTCAGCGCTAGCTGACTGAGAGGGCGACAAATCAATCATTTGTTGTGACATAGCCACAAAACAATCCCCAACTATCAAACAAAACAAAAACGGAGTCACTATGAAAAGTATGACAGGTTACGGCAAGGCGGTTGTCGCAAGAGATGGCCGAGAACTTACCGTAGAACTAAAAAGTGTAAACCACCGCTTTTTGGATATCTCCACCAAGATTCCTCGTGCGTTCATCGCCCACGAAGACATCATCCGTGGCGGAATTTCCAAAGTGCTTTCCCGTGGACACGTCGACGTGTTCATCAACTACAAATTGGATGGCGAAACTAGCAAGGTTGTAACCATCGACATGGCGCTTGCGCAGGGCTATGTGGATAGTGTTGCAAAACTTGCGGAAGCCTACCCACAACTTCGCAACGACTTTTCCATCAACACCCTTATCAAAAGCCCCGAAGTTATGAGTTTGGAGCAAGCAGAGGACGACCAACAAATCATCCGCGAAATGCTTGCCGAGGCAGTTGATTTGGCAGTTGCCAACCTCAACGCTATGCGCGAGGTGGAAGGCAACAAATTGCGTGTCGATCTTCTCTCAAAGATTGCCACGGTGGAAAGTTTGCTTGCCAAAGTCAAGGAGTACGCACCTCAAGTTGCCTTGCAATACCGCGAAAAGTTGCAAACTCGCGTTCAAGAGGCTTTGCAAGGAGTGGAGCTCGACCAAAACAAACTTGCCAACGAAGTGTGCTTCTTTGTGGACAAATCCTGCATCGACGAGGAAATTACCCGTCTGACAAGCCACATTGCCCACGCGCGTGAAATTTTGGCACTCGAGGAGCCCGTTGGACGCAAACTAGACTTTTTGGTACAGGAGTTCAACCGCGAAACCAACACAATTTGTAGCAAATCTAGCTACCTGGAACTTACCAACGTAGCATTGGCAATGAAAAACGAAATTGAAAAAATTCGTGAACAAGTACAAAATCTAGAGTAATACATACGAGAGGAAAGATAATCATGGAACAAAACAAACAAGGTAAACTGATCATTATTTCCGGACCAAGTGGTGCAGGCAAGGGAACAATTTGCGCCGAACTTATGAAGCAAATGCCAGATCTAATCATGTCACGCTCTGCAACCACTCGTGCCCCAAGACCAAACGAACGCAAAAATCGCAGCTACTTCTTTGTATCTACGGAAACTTTCTTGGAAATGGTACGCAACAACGAATTGTTGGAGTACGATCAACACTTCGAAAACTACTACGGAACCCCCAAAAAGTTTGTTTTGGATATGCTCAAATTTGGCAAGGACGTCATTTTGGAAATCGAAGTTAACGGTGCATTGCAAGTAAAGCAAAACTATCCCGATAGCATTTTGTTCTTTATCGAAGCACCAAGCGAACAAGCAATCTACGAGCGCCTCAAAAAGCGTGGCACCGAGTCGGAGGAAAAAATCCAAATCCGCATGGCACGCAACAAGTTGGAACTCGCTCAACGCCACAAGTACGACTACTGCATCATGAACGACGACGTAGACCGTGCCGTGGCAGAAATCATCGACATTTTGAAAACAAGGAGATAAATCACAATGGTAAACAAACCTTCTATCGACAAATTGACAGTAAAAGCAGGCGACAAGTACACACTTTGCTGTGTAATTGCAAAACGCGCAAAGCAACTCAACAACAACCCAGATAACCCACAAAACTTCAAGGCCATCTCTACTGCTGCAAACGAGTTTATGGATGGCGAAACAGAACTCAAAGACTAATGAAACTTTCTAACAAAAACATCGTAATTGGTATCACAGGCGGAATTGCCGTGTACAAGGTGTGTCAAGTGGTGCGCTCTTTCAAAAAGTTGGGCGCAAACGTGGATGTCATCATGACGGAACACGCAACGGAGTTTGTATCCCCACTTACCTTTGAAACACTTTCCAACCGCCCTGTGGTAACAGATATGTTCCGCCGTGCCGACCATTGGGAAGTGGAGCACATTTCCCTTGCAAAAAAGGCGGATTTGTTCTTGGTGTGCCCAGCAACAGCCAACATTGTTGGCAAGTACGCTTTGGGCATTGCCGACGACATGCTCTCCACAACGCTGATGGCAACAAAAGCGCCTGTGGTAATTTGTCCTGCAATGAACACCAACATGTACAAGAGCGACTCTTTCAACGCCAACTTGCAAACTTTGCGTGATCGTGGTGTTCACGTGGTAAACGCTGGTAGCGGATTTTTGGCTTGTGGCGACACAGGCGACGGTCGTATGGCCGAGCCGGAGGAAATTGTTGCCTACTGCGAAAAACTGCTTTGCCCACTTTACGACCTCGAAGGCAAAAAGGTGCTTGTAACTTGTGGCGCAACAATGGAAAAGTTGGATGACGCACGCTACATCACAAACTTCTCTAGTGGCAAAATGGGTTCGGCAATCGTGCACGAGGCACTCAATCGTGGCGCGGAAGTAACGGTAATTTTGGGCAAACACAGCGTGGCAATTGATAGTCGCGCCAACGTTGTTGATGTAGTAACCACACAAGATATGTACGACCAAACAATTTCCCGCGTGGAAGACCACGACATCATCATCATGGCTGGTGCGCCCTGCGACTACCGTCCGGAAGTATTTTCCGAAAGCAAAATCAAAACGGAAAATTTGACTATCAAGTTTGTCAAAAACCCCGATATTGCCCAAAAGGTGGGGCAAATCAAGGGGGACAAGTTCTTGTGCGTATTTTCCGCCGAAACGGACAACGGCCTAGCCAACGCAACGGCAAAACTCATCAAGAAAAACGCAAATTTGTGCGTTCTTAACGACGTAAAAAACAACGACGTCTTTGGAAGTGACACCAACGTTGTAACATTGGTTACGGCGGACGGTCACACCGACTACCCAAAACTTTCCAAGACGGAAGTTGCTAACATAATTCTTAACAAGGCAATAGGTAAATGATTTATTCTGTAATTGTAGATATTTCCGCAAGTGAAGTTGATAGAATTTTCGACTACGAAGGTCAAGGCTACACCGTTGGTTCTAGGGTGCTAGTCAATTTTGCCAACAGACAAACGGAAGGCTACATTGTGGAAGAAAAACTAACAACCGATTGTCCACCGGAAAAACTAAAATCCATCCTTCGTCCATTAGACGATTACCCTGTCATTTCCCAAGAACTTTTGCAACTGGGCGCTTTTATGCGCAAGGAGTACCACCTAAAGTGGGTGGACGTTTTGCGACTGTTCATTCCTGCGGAAATGCGTGGCAATCGCGTAAAGGAACTTGTCAAAAAACAAGCCGTTTTAACAACGGAAAACTTGGACGAAATTCTTTCGTCACTAAAACCCAATGCCACAAAGCAAAGGGATTTGGTGACTTTTTTGCACGCAAATGGTGCAACACTTTGCGAAAAACTCAACAACCAATTTGGTAACAGCGCTTTGAAGGCTCTTGTGGAAAAGGGCTTTGTGGAAGTACACCAAATCACAGTAAAGCGCACCCCCTACAAAGGCCTTGCGCAAGCAGACCAACCCAAGCACGACTTGGTGCCAGCCCAACAAAATGCCATCGATACAATTCTTGGTAACCGCCAAGGCAAGTTCTTGCTTCACGGCGTAACAGGTAGTGGCAAGACGGAAGTGTACCTTACCATCATCGAAAAGTTGGTGGCAGAGGGCAAGTCCTGTATCATGCTCGTGCCGGAAATTTCTTTGACACCCAACATGCTCCGTCAACTTCGCAACCGCTTTGGCGACAACGTTGCTCTTTTGCACAGCGGACTTTCCGTTGGGGAACGTTTTGACGAGTGGCTACGACTCAAAAATGGCGAGGCACAAATTGCCATTGGCGCTCGTAGCGCAGTTTTTGCACCTTTGGATAACATTGGCGCAATCATCATCGACGAGGAGCACGACGGAAGTTACATCTCCGACTTCAACCCTCGCTACAACACAATCGAAGTTGCCACCGAGCGCGCAAAGCAAAATGGCGCATTGCTCGTTTTGGGTAGTGCAACACCAAGTCTTGCAAGTTTCTACCAAGCAAAACGTGGTAACTTGCAACTTATTTCCATGCCCGAGCGTATCAACAAGCACCCCCTCCCTACGGTGGAAATTGTGGATATGGCAATGGAAAGACGCATGGGCAACAAGGATATCTTTTCCAACACCCTAAAGGACCGCTTGACGGAAACATTGCAAAAGGGCAACCAAGCAATGTTGTTTTTGAACAGACGTGGCTACTCCTCCTTTATGATGTGCACCAAGTGTGGCTACGTTGCCAAGTGCACCGATTGTGACGTAAGTTTGACGGTGCATCGCGAAGACAACATGCTCAAATGTCACTACTGTGGCAAGCGCTACTACATTTTGGACACCTGCCCCCAATGCAAACAAAAAAGTTTCCGCATGGGCAAAATTGGCACTCAACAAATTGTCGAGCAACTAAACAAACTTTTCCCCGATGTAAAAGTGTTGCGTATGGATGCCGATACTACCCAAAGCAAGGAAAGTCACGGCAAAATTTTGGAGGCATTTGGCAAGGGCGAGGCGCAAATTCTCGTTGGCACCCAAATGATTGCCAAAGGTCACGACTTCCCCAAGGTAACGCTTGTTGGCGTGCTGGATGGCGACCAAAGCTTGTACCACGACGACTACCTCGCATGCGAAAGAACCTTTCAACTTATCACCCAAGTGGCAGGCCGAAGTGGCAGAGACAAGGAAAAGGGCACGGTGGTGTTGCAAACCTACACGCCCACTCACTACTGCTTGCAATTTTCCGCCAAGCAGGACTACTTGGGCTTTTACAAACACGAAATCAACCTGCGCGAAGCATCCAGCTTCCCACCTTTCTCGGAAATTGTACGCATTTTGTACCAAGGCGAAAAGGAAAAGGACTGTATCGACCAACTTACAGCACAGTATGCACATCTTTGCAACTTGAAGGAACAGCATCCTACTGCATTTTTCTACATGGACAAAATGAGAAGTCCCTTGAAGCGCGCAGAAAAGAAGTTCCGTTTCCAAATTCTAATCAAGTTAGACAAGTTGCAACTGGATGATATTCTTCCGCAAATTTACCAAATTTGCGACCAAAAAACTAAAAATTCCGTACATATTTTTGTGGAACGCAACCCACAAAATTTGTCATGAGGTAAACTATGGCTCTACGTAACATTGTAAAAATGGGCGATCCTTTGCTCAAAAAGGTTTGTCGCCCAGTAGAAAAATTTGACGAAAAACTCCATCAACTGCTAGACGATATGTGGCAAACATTGCATCATGCCGAAGGTTTGGGGCTTGCTGCTCCACAAGTTGGCATTTTGAAACGCGTTGCCATTGTCGAGTGGGAAGACCAAAAGTTCGAACTTGTCAACCCCAAACTCGTCAAGTCAAGCGGTCGTTGTGTAGATAACGAAGGTTGCTTGTCGGTAGAGGGCTTCCGCGGTTTGGTTGCTCGTCCGGAAACTATCGACATCGAGTACTTCGACAGACACGGCAACAAGCAAACTTTGCACGCCGAAGGCTACTTTGGACGTGTTTTCTTGCACGAAATGGACCACTTGGATGGCATTTTGTTCTCCGACAAAATGATCAAAAAAATTGTAGACAGAGGCTAAAATGAAAGTTATTTTTCTCGGCACACCAGATTTTGGCGTTCCCGCATTGGAACAAATTGTACAAAAGCACCAAGTTCTTGCTTGTGTTTGTCAACCGGACAAGGTTGGCGCGCGTGGCAAAACGGAGTTTTGTGCTATCAAAAAGTTTGCTCTTGCGCACGATATCCCCGTTTATCAATTTGAAAAAATCTCTCGTGACGGCGTAGAAACGCTCAAAAACCTTGCTCCAGATATCATGGTAACTGCAGCGTATGGCCAAATTTTGTCCCAAGAAATCATCGACATCGCTCCACACGGCATCATCAATATCCACGGCTCACTTTTGCCCGATTTGCGTGGTGCAGCACCCATCCAATATGCCGTTTTGCTTGGCTACAAAACAACCGGCGTAACCATTTTGCAAACTGTGCGCAAGGTGGATGCAGGCGACATGATTGTCAAAAAATCCCTCGACATTTTGCCATACGAAACCAATGGCGAATTGTTCGAGCGTATTTCTAAACTTGGCGCGGAGGCCATCATCGAGGCACTTGACCTAATTGAAAGTGGCAATGCCGTTTTCACTCCTCAGGATGAGAGTTTGGTAACATTTTCCGGCAAAATCACAGCGGAAATGGAACAAATTGATTGGACCAAGCCAAGTAACGATATCATCAACCTTGTTCGCGCGTTGAACCCAAGCCCTGTTGCTTGGACAACTTGGGGTGGCAAACGCCTCAAAATCCATGCCCTTCGTCCTTGCGACCAACAATTCGAAGGCGTTCCCGGCCAAGTGGTGCAATGCACCAAAAAGTGTGTAGCAGTAATGTGCGGCGACGGCAAGGCAGTAAACGTAATTCGCCTGCAAGCGGAAAACTCCAAAGCAATGGATATCAACGCATTTTTGTGTGGCAAAAAGTTTACCGTTGGCGAAATTTTGGGTGAGTGATGAACAACGCATTTCTAAAAAGTTTTACCACCTTGCAACAGGTGTACAACGAGCGCGCATTTAGTTCCATCGCACTCAACAAAACATTGCATTTTTGCAAAGCGCAGGACAAAGCACTTATCACCAAAATTGTCTACGGCGTTTTGGATAACGACATCAAGCTTGACTACGTCATCTCCAAGTACGTCAAAAAAATGCCCAAGGGTGATACCCTTATTTTCCTCAAAATGGGCACCTATTGCCTTATGGAACTTTCTATTCCGTTTTATGCTGTTGTTAACGACATTGCCGAACTTGCCAAAGTCACCGAAGACAAGCGTCTTGTCGGTTTTGTCAATGCCACTTTGAAAAGTATCGCCAAAACTATCAAGAGTTTCGACAACTACCCAACGGACGAGTTGGAAAAGGTTTCCGTCAAGTATTCCTCCCCACTTTGGGCGCTTAAAAAACTTGTCAAGGACTACGGCAAGGATACAGCAATTCAAATTGTTTCAACCGTGGCGGAAAACCGCACAACAGCACGCTTTGCAAATGGGCTCGACGCAGAGCAAATACAAAAACTGTACAATTTGCAAGTGGAGCCCACTCCATTTGCCGATGCATTTTATATCGATGGCAAACTGCCAACGTTGGACTCCAACTTTACAGTACAAAGTTTGTCCAGTATGGCAATTGCCCACATTTGCGCAAATGGTGCAAATGGCAACTTTTTAGACTGTTGCTCCGCCCCTGGTGGCAAAGCGGTGTATGTCAAGCAACTACGAGCTGACATTGCCGTTACCGCTTGTGACGTCCACGAGCACCGCGTACAACTCATCAATGCCTACGCAAGCCGTATGGGTGTACAAATTCAAACGCACACGCAGGACATGACTCAGTACCACGAGCCATTCGACTCCGCCTTCGACACCGTCCTTTGCGACGTGCCTTGTAGCGGATTTGGCGTACTCAATAACCGCCCAGATATCAAACTTTTCCGCGAAAGTTTGGATATCTCCAATTTGATGAAACTGCAACAACAAATTTTGCAAAACTGCTCCAAGTACGTAAAGGTGGGCGGACGACTTGTCTACTCAACCTGCACAATCTTCCAGCACGAAAATTGGCAAAACATTAACAAATTTCTCAAAAACAATCCCAATTTCACCCTTGGCACAATTGTGTTGCCACAATTCCCAAGTGTTGATGGAAATTCTACATATCAATTTTTACCCCACAAGGATGGCACTCAGGGCTTCTATGTGGCGGTGCTAACTCGCAAGGAATAACAAATGATACTTTTGCAAGACTACAACCTCAACGAACTTACGGACTTTCTCACGGCTAACTACAACGTTAAGCCCTTTGTTGCCAAGCAAATTTTTGGCTGGCTCAACAAGTCTGTGGATTTCGATGGTATGACAAACGTATCAAAACAACTTCGCGAACAACTCAAGCAAGATTGTGTTGCTGTGTCCGCCAAGATTGTGCGCACTTTGACTTCGCAAATTGACGGCACCCAAAAGTTCTTGTTCGAACTGTACGACGGCAATGTTATCGAAGGTGTTTTGATGAAGTACAAGTACGGCAACACCTTGTGTGTGTCTAGCCAAGTTGGCTGTCGCATGGGTTGCAAGTTTTGCGCAAGTACCCTTGGTGGCTTGGTGCGAAATTTGTCGGCAGGGGAAATCCTCGGCCAAGTGCTTTCCGTCAATGCCCTTGGCGATGGCCAAAACCGCTACGTTACCAACATCGTTTTGATGGGTAGTGGCGAGCCATTGGACAACTTCGACAACGTTATCAAGTTTTTGCACCTTGTAACAAGCGAGCAAGGTATCAACATCTCTTCTCGCAACATCTCCCTTTCCACCTGTGGAGTAGTGCCAAAAATGAGGGAACTTGCCGAGATGGATTTCTCGCTGAACCTCACTTTGAGTTTGCACAACGCATTTGACGACCAACGCAAGCAAATCATGCCCATCACCAATGCCTACTCGGTGGAGGAGGCGGTTGATGCTTGCAAGTACTATTTCCAAAAGACCGGTCGCCGTGTCATCGTGGAGTACACTTTGATTGACGGCCAAAACGACAGTTACTCTCACGCATTGAAACTTGCATCCTTGCTCCGTGGAGTATCGGTGCACGTCAATATTATCGCACTTAACCCCGTCAAGGAAACTGGACTCAAAGGCACAAGCGAAAATACTCTCAAAAAGTTTTTGCAGTACCTAACCAAACTTGGCATCTCGGCAACTCGCCGTAGAACAATGGGGCAGGATATCGAAGGCGCTTGCGGACAACTTCGCAGACGCTACCTGGAGGAACAACAATGAAAAACATCCTTTCAGGCATTGTTGTCAAAGCCGTTGGCGGTGTGTTCACCGTGATGGCCGATGGCAAAAAATACACCTGCTTTTCTCCAAAAAAATTCCGCTACCAAGATGGCGACGTGCTTGTTGGCGACACAGTAAAGTTCGAAGATCTCCACAAAGGCAAAGGTGTCGTAACGGAAATTTTGCCTCGCAAAAACCGTCTGCACAGGCCGGAGATTGCCAACGTGGACGTTTGCTTTTTGGTGTTGGCAAGCGAGCCAAGTCCCGATTTGTACCTTGCCGACAAGGTACTTATCAACTGCTTCCAAGAGCACATCGAGCCCATCGTTTTGGTAAACAAGTGTGACCTACAAAACAACGCATTTGATCTCGTTTACGAAAACTACTCCAAGATTGCCAAAGTCATTGCCGTGTCCGCTATGGACGACTCGGTACAAAAACTCAAGGAGTTTATCGATGGAAAAGTAGTGTGCTTTGCCGGTCAATCAGCTGTTGGCAAAACGTCTATCTTGAATGCATTACTCCCCGAATTGAAAGGTCAAGTTGGTGGCCTCTCCGCAAAAACAGGCCGTGGCACTCACACAACTCGCCACTCTAGTTTGCACAAAGTTTATGGTGGCTTTGTGGTAGATACCTGCGGTTTTTCCCTTTGCGACCTAAATGGAATTCGCTCCGACGAACTACGACTTTACCTAGACGATTTTGTCAACATCGCCCACGATTGCAAGTTCACTTCTTGCACTCACACGGTAGAGCCGGACTGCGCAGTCAAAAGGGCGGTGGAAAGTGGTGGCTTGTGCAAAGGACGCTACGACCGCTATGTCGAAGAGTACAACGCCCTAAAAGAGGCGGAAAAACGCCAATATTAGCCCCAAAACAGCCATTTTACGCATTTGCGTACAAAAACTACGATAGTGGTGGTGCAGGTTTTAGCCACCAAAAGGACGTTATGAAAAAAGTTTTTATCAGCCCATCAATACTAACTGCCGACTTTGCCCGCCTGGAGCAAGAGTGCAAATCATTGCAAAAAAGTGGCGCCGATTGGATCCATTGCGACGTGATGGACGGCATGTTTGTGCCCAATCTTACCTTTGGTATGCCAGTGGTTGCAAACATCCGCAAGTGCGTAATTTTGCCCCTAGACGTACACCTTATGATTGTTGAGCCCAAGCGCTACGTCGAGCAATTTGCAAGAGCCGGCGCCGACATTATCACCTTCCACGTGGAGGCAACGGACGATGTTGTGGGCACAATAGAGCAAATCAAGAAGTGTGGCAAAAAAGTTGGCCTATCTTTGCGCCCAAATACCCCAATCGAGGCACTTTTACCCTACAAAGGCATGTTCGATTTGCTCCTTGTGATGTCTGTTGAGCCAGGTTTTGGTGGTCAATCCTTCATTGAGGCAAGTTTAGACAAGATTTCCAAGGCTCGAGAGCTGTTTCCAGACATTTTGATCGAAGTTGATGGTGGAGTGAACCTCTCCAACTGCGCAAAAGTTGTGCAAGCAGGCGCAGACGTAATTGTGGCAGGTAGCGCCGTGTTCAATTCGGAAAATCGCAAAGACGCCATCCAACAACTAAAAATGGGCTAACGGCATTTGCTGTTTGTCGAAAATAGTGCAAAATCATACTATTATTTCACACATAGTATATCAAAAATGGCCATTTTCGCCAAAAATCGGCACTTTTCGTGGCAAAAATTGCCCGTTGTCGCACTATTTTCCAAATGAATTTTTACTCCATTTTTAGAGCAAAAATATAACATATTTATAACATATTGCAAAAATCGCATCTACAACAAAGGTGAACAAAATGTTTCAAATAAAGAAGTCAAGCTACGTCAAGGGAGTTGCAATGTACAAAGATTGCATTGTAAGTGACCTTCCACAGATAGCAGTAGCAGGAAAATCCAACGTTGGCAAGTCCAGTTTTATCAATTTTTTGGTAAACGACTCCAAACTTGCCCGCACATCCAAACTTCCCGGCAGAACAAGACTAATCAACTACTTTTTGATTAACGAAAACTCCGCGGAAGAATTTTTGCTTGCCGATTTGCCTGGCTATGGTTTTGCAAAGGTTTCCGATGCGGAAAAACTCAAGTGGGCAGACCTGTTGGAAAAGTACCTTGCCAAGGAGCAAAAACTTGTGCATGTATTTTTCTTGGTGGACATCCGCCACGACCCCACTCGCGACGATGTAACAATGTACAACTACCTTTTCAAAAACAACGTTCCCTATACCATCGTTGCCACCAAGGCGGACAAACTCCCCAAGAGCCAAGTCAAAAACAGATGTCGCGCCATTGCCAACTTTTTGAAGGTGGGTGCGGACAATGTCATCCCCGTTTCCGCATTGGAAAAACGTGGCAAGGAGCAAATCTTCGATCGCATGGAAAAGGTACTCAATGCCTTCTACAACCCCATCATCGACGACGACGAAACAGACGAAACAGACGAATAGTGCAAACACTTTCATTAGACATTGCTTGTAGCAGTGTCTTTTTTTGTTGTGATTTCAAAAGGAACAATGTTCTAGCCAAAAGGAACAATTTTTGTATGGTGCTTTTGGTTTGTTTGTGATATAATTGGCACATCATTATCATTACTGGAGATAGGTAAAATGTTTGCACAAAAACTAATCAGTCTACGCAAATCACGCGGACTCACACAAGAGCAACTTGCATTGGAAATTTTCGTATCTCGTTCGATGATTGCAAAGTACGAAACAGGCAAAGCATATCCAACAAATGAAATCCTACAACGAATTGCTGACTACTTTAATGTGTCTGTTGACGAATTGGTGCAAAAAGAGCAACTCATTGACGAGCACTCCAAAGCGTTAGAAAACAAACTTTCTACAAAAGAAAAGTTAATCAAGATTGTAGCCATAATTGGAGTATTGATACTGATGTTTGTTGCAGTATTTTCTGTAGTAGAGATTCAAGTAGTGGAAAGCGCAGTTGACTATGCCCAAGTTGTATGGAATGCTGATTTTGCACAATGGCAACTTTATTATTATGAGCAAAGCAATCCTAATATCTTGCAAAAACGAGCATTTGTCCATATCACAGAATGGGATCTCTACGAAAATAGTCGAACAAATGCAAAGTTTACTATCGAAGGACGAGATTGGTTTGAGCAGTTTAATAAACATAATATCTCGGATGACTATCGAGAACTTAAAACTGTAACTTTGTACTATACGGTAACCACTAAAAAGACTTTGCTTGGAGATGTTAGAGATGTAAACTACAAGTTGATTCAGGTCGATTTTCATTTAGTATAAATTATCAAATGCCTTTAACGTTTGGTTGAAGGCATTTTTCTTGTAATTTTTTACCTTTTTCTCTCAATTTTTCCACCCAAATAGTGCCATCTCAAACTTGCAAAAATTTTTACAATATAATTGTATTTTATATTTATTTGTGGTAAAATATATGTAGGTCGTATTGGGTAGCCAAACGATACTTTCACACAACTATCTTTACCACACGGCACTTTTGCAACTCTAATTGATTTTGTATGGCAAAATTTACAAATATTTTGCGTAATTGGCAAGTCCGCTTGAGGCCCCTTTGTGTAAAGGGGGCTGGCACCGTAGGTGACTGGGGGATTGTCCCTACAACCAATTAGGTAATGCCAAAGTGCTCACAAAAAAGATATTTGCACCCACTTGGGGCGAAATTGAGGTTTTTTATGGTAAACAATAAAGCATATAACGTTGCAAAATTAGCAATTATGTTTGCAACAATATTCGTTGCAATGATGTTAGATAGAGCAATCAGTATTTTGCCCATCGGCTTTTCCATGGCCGTTGTTGCTTTGCTGGTTACTTTATCTTTTTGTTTTTTAGAAAACAAATGGTCCACCGCCATCCTTTCCGGATTGTTTTTCGGCTTGGCATCCTTCCTAAAAGAGTTTATCATGCCAAGTGCAACCTTGGGGCAAGTATTCCCACCACAATATTGGTTGCTTGTTACCATCCCACCACGTGTGTTGATGACAACTGTGGCTTTTGCCATCTACCGACTTGTACAAAAACTGTGTTCAAGTTGTCGCCCTCGCAAGCGCCAAATTGTAGCAATGGCAGTTGCATCCTTCTTTGGACTTGCCACCAACACCTTTGGCTTTTTGACCATGTTGGAACTTTGTCGCACAATGTACCAAGTGGAAACCAACGGCGTGTTTGTGCTCATCTACGGCTTGCTTGTCACAAACATTCTGCCGGAGTATCTCATTTCCATCATCGGTGCGCCATTGGTAGTGCTGGGCGTCCGCCGTGGCCTAAAAATCGGCATCGAAGGTATTCCAAAGCAAATGGAAAACTAACCTGACTTTTTCAAACGTACACATCCACAAAACTGTGGTAGAGGAGAAACTATGATTATCGCAATAGATATTGGTAACACAAATATTAAAATTGGTCTTTTTGATAAATCTGGCAAACTTGCCAAGTCTTTCAAAATGTCAAGTGATGTAAAGCGTACCAGCGACGAGTACGTTGCACTTTTATTGCAACTAATGAACCACGCAAACATCGACGTACACTCCATTGATGGTGCAATTTTGTCCTCCGTTATTCCCCAACTGGACTACACCTTTACAAACGTCATCAACTACGTGTTTGGTGTAAAGCCACTTGTGGTTGGCGTTGGCGTAAAAACTGGCATTGCCATCAGATACGATTTCCCACGTGAGTTGGGTAGCGACCGCATCATCACTTGTGTCGCAGCGGAAAAGCAATATGGCGCGCCATTTATCTTGGTAGACTTTGGCACAGCAACAACCTTCAATGTTGTTAACGAAAAGCGAGAGTTTATTGGTGGTGCAATCACGTTGGGCTTGAAGTCCACCATCGAAAGTCTTTCCAAGTGTACGGCAAAACTCCCCAACGTCGAGTTGGAAACTCCCACCAAAACTGTTGCCCAATCCACATCCAAAGCCATCCAAAGTGGTGTTATCTTTGGTGTAGTTGGCCAAGTCAAGTACATGATTGAGCGTATCAAAAAGGAAACTGGGCTTGCTAACGCAAAAATCATTGCAACTGGCGGTCTTTCTCAAATTGTTCAAAGTGTCGAGCCACTTTTCCACTACGTGGATCGCGAACTCAGTTTGAAAGGCCTCTACGAAATCTACAAAATGAACGCATAACAAATTTGACAAAACCTAACAGAGGAACTATGGCAGACAAGTTTATTCTTCACTCTAAATACAAGCCCTGTGGCGACCAACCCACAGCGATAGCAGAACTTACCCAAGGCCTAAACGATGGCTTGGCAACGCAAGTACTGCGCGGTGTTACAGGTAGTGGTAAAACTTTCACGATGGCAAACATCATTGCCAACGTCAATCGTCCTGCCTTGGTAATTTGCCACAACAAAACTCTTGCTGCGCAACTTTGCAACGAGTTTAGAGAGTTCTTCCCGGAAAACCGCGTGGAGTTTTTCGTAAGTTACTACGACTACTACATGCCGGAAAGTTACATCCCCGCGCGTGACTTGTACATCGAAAAGGAAATAGATATCAACGACGAAATTGACAAACTGCGCCACAGCGCAACCTGCTCACTTTTCGAGCGCCGAGATACCATCGTTGTTGCAAGTGTATCCTGCATCTACGGTTTGGGTGCGCCCGGCGAGTACTACAAAATGAGTTTGTCCTTGCGCCCAGGCGACCAAGTGTCCCCAAGGGACGTCATCAAAAAACTCATTTCCATACAATACGTCCGCAACGATATGGACTTCCATCGTGGCACCTTCCGTGTTAGGGGCGATTGTATCGACATCTTCCCCGCTAGCTACACCGACCATGCAATCCGCGTGGAGTTTTGGGGTGACGAAATTGAAAAAATCACCGAAGTGGATGCTTTGACAGGTAACGTTGTTGCCAACCTTTTGCACGCATTTGTATTCCCTGCAAGCCACTACGTTGTGGAAGGCATCACAATGGAAAAGGCCATCGACAACATCAAAAAAGATATGGCGGTAGAGGTGCAAGCCTTTGCCGACCAAAACAAACTTGTGGAAAGTCAACGCCTAAAGCAACGCGTTAGCTACGACATCGAAATGATGCAAGAAGTGGGCTATTGTAGCGGTATCGAAAACTACTCCCGCTACTTCGACGGCCGTGAACGCGGTCAACCACCTTTCACCTTGTTGGACTACTTCCCCGATGACTTTATCACTTTTATTGACGAAAGCCACATGACAATTCCACAAATCCGTGGTATGTACAATGGCGACCGCGCTCGCAAAACCAACCTTGTGGGCTACGGATTTAGATTGCAATCCAGCTACGACAACCGCCCACTTACCTTTGACGAGTTCGACAGTCGTCTTGGACAACTCATTTGCGTATCGGCAACACCTGCCCCCTACGAAATGGATCGTGCCGACAACGTTGTTGAGCAACTAATTCGCCCAACTGGACTACTTGATCCACAGGTGGAAGTGCGCCCTGTCAAAGGCCAAATTGACGATTTGCTTGGCGAAATCTACAAGGTCACAATGGAAGGCGGTCGTGTGCTTGTAACCACTTTGACCAAACGCATGGCGGAAAGTTTGACGGAATTTTTGTCCCGCCAAGACGTCCGTGTAAAATATATGCACTCGGAAATTGACACCTTGGAGCGCGTAGAAATTGTCAATGGCCTCAAAAAGGGCGAGTTCGACGTGCTTGTAGGTATCAACCTGCTCCGCGAGGGCTTGGATATGCCCCAAGTCAAACTTGTTGCCATCTTGGATGCCGACAAGGAAGGCTTTTTGCGTAGCGATACGTCACTAATTCAAACAATCGGTCGTGCAGCGCGTAATGCCGATGGTAGAGTTATTATGTATGCCGACGTTATCACCGACAGTATGAAGCGCGCCATTGGCGAAACAAATCGTAGGCGCGAAATTCAACATCAGTACAACGTTGCCCACAACATCACGCCAAAAACCATCGAACACCACGTGGAAAACACCTTGGAAATCACCCAAAAGGCGGAAAACGTGATGACCATCAAGGAGTTGGAACGCGCCATCGAAAACACAACTGCCCGTATGAAGACGGCCGCCAACCAGCTGGACTTCGAAAAGGCAATCCAACTGCGCGAAGAAGTAAACAAACTTATGAAACAGTTGGAAAAACTCAAACGCAAAAAACACAATCAAAACGGCTAATTTATGAAAGAAATCAAAATTGTAAACGCAAAAGAAAACAACCTCAAAAGCGTAAGTTTGACCATCCCACGCGAACAACTTGTAGTTTTTACAGGTCTTTCCGGCAGTGGTAAATCCAGCCTTGCTTTTGATACAATATTTGCCGAAGGTCAACGCCGATACATCGAAAGTTTGTCCTCCTATGCCCGCCAATTTTTGGGCCAAATGGACAAGCCCGATGTGGAAAGTATCGACGGACTTTCCCCTGCAATTTCCATCGACCAAAAAACAACCTCCTCCAACCCACGTTCAACCGTTGGTACCGTTACGGAAATCTACGACTACCTTCGTCTGTTGTTCGCGCGCGTTGGCACACCATATTGTCCACATTGTGGTATCGAAATTGCCCAAACAACTGTGGATCAAATTTGTGACCGCGTGGCAAACTACCCACAAGGCACAAAATTGCAAATTTTGGCGCCCGTAGTGCGTGGCAGAAAGGGCGAACACCAAAAACTGTTCGACCAACTGAAAAAGCAAGGTTTCGTCCGCGTGATGGTGGATGGCAACGTGTACACCTTGGACGAGGAAATCAAACTGGAAAAGAACAACAAACACAATATCAACGTTATTGTCGACCGCATTGTTGTCAAGCCGGATATCAACAGCCGTCTTGCTGACAGCGTGGAAACTGCCCTTAAACTTGCTGATGGTCTTGTTGTGGTGCACGATGGCAAGGAAGAAACAACCTTTTCCACCAAGTTTGCCTGCCCCGAGTGCGGTTTTACCATCGAGGAGCTTGAGCCACGCGCATTTTCCTTCAACAGCCCATTTGGCGCTTGCCCCGACTGTCTTGGTCTTGGTTTCAAGCAAGAGTTTGACGAACGGCTCATCATCCCCGACGATACCAAGTCGCTCTATGGTGGCGCAGTAAAACTTTTGGGCTTCAACCTTGGCGCAGCAAGTTGGATGCGCATGATTTTTGATGCGCTTGCACTCAAATACAACTTTGACGGCAACACACCCGTCAAGGATTTGCCCAAGTCCGTGTACAACACAGTTATGTACGGCAACGGTGGCGAGCAACTTGTCTGCTACCTAAAGGATGGCCGTGCCTTCAACACCACTTGGGAAGGTCTTATCCCCATGATGACGCGCCGTCATGCCGAGTGCAAAAGCGATTGGACTCGCAGCGAATACGAAAAATTTATGGTGGACAAACCCTGTCACACCTGTCAAGGCAAACGCCTGAAAAAGGAAATTTTGTCTGTCAAAATTGGCGGACTTAACATCTGGGAAGTGGGCGAACTTTCCATCGTCAAGGCGTTGGAGTTTTTCACAACACTTCAATTGGACGAAACCAAAGGCAAAATTGCCCACATGGTTCTAAAGGAAATCAACTCCCGACTCAAGTTTTTGGTGGATGTTGGCCTTGGCTACCTCACACTAAACCGCGCAAGTGGCAGTTTGTCCGGTGGCGAAGCGCAACGTATCCGCCTTGCAACACAAATTGGTAGTGCATTGACAGGCGTACTGTACATCTTGGACGAACCAAGCATTGGCCTTCACCAACGCGACAACGAAAAACTCATTGCAACACTCACTCGCTTGCGTGATATCGGCAACACTTTGATTGTTGTCGAGCACGACGAAGACACCATCCGCTCAGCCGACTTTGTTGTAGACGTTGGCCCTGGCGCAGGTGTTCACGGTGGCGAAATTGTCTGCGCAGGCACAGTCGAAGACATCAAAAAATGCCCCAACTCCATCACAGGCAAGTACCTAACAGGCGAGTTGTTTATCCCTGTGCCCACCGAAAGGCGCAAGGGTAACGGCAACTTCCTAACTGTAAAGGGCGCCTACAAAAACAACCTCAATCACATCGACGTTAGTTTCCCACTTGGATGTCTCAACGTTGTAACAGGTGTGTCCGGTAGTGGCAAATCTTCATTGGTGAACGAAGTGCTTTTGCCTGTGCTTGCGGAAAAACTTAACCGAGCGCGCCCACAAGACGTGCTTTGTGATAGTATCGAAGGCATCGAATTTTTGGACAAAGTAATTGCCATCGACCAAAGCGCAATTGGACGTACCCCACGCAGTAACCCTGCAACCTACACAGGCGTGTTTACCGCCATCCGCGACTTGTTTGCATCCACAACTGATGCCAAAGAGCGTGGCTACAAGTCTGGCCGATTTTCCTTCAACGTTAGCGGTGGCCGTTGTGAGCATTGCTCGGGTGACGGTATTTTGCGCATCTCTATGAACTTTTTGCCGGATGTGTACGTCCCTTGCGAAGTTTGTCATGGTGCGCGCTACAATCGCGAAACGTTGGCTGTCAAGTACAAAGGTAAGTCCATTGCCGACGTATTGGATATGACGGTAGAAGAGGCGGTTGGCTTTTTTGAAAACATCTCTTCTATCAAAAACAAAATTCAAACGTTGTACGACGTTGGTCTTGGCTACATCAAACTTGGACAACCTGCAACAACCTTGTCTGGTGGCGAAGCACAACGTGTCAAGCTTGCGACGGAACTTTCCAAGCGCTCCACAGGCAAAACTTTGTACATTTTGGACGAACCCACAACAGGACTTCACTCTCACGACGTTGCCAAACTCATCACAATTTTGCAACGACTTGTGTCTGCTGGCAACACAGTTATCGTCATTGAACACAACTTGGACGTTATCAAAGTTGCCGACAACATCATCGACCTTGGTCCCGAAGGTGGCGATCAAGGTGGCACAATTGTTGCCCAAGGCACGCCCGAAGTGGTAGCGCAAACCCCAGGTAGCTACACAGGCCAATTCCTTGCTCCAATTTTGCAAGCCAACAACACAAAACAGAGTAACTAATCAATTGTAAAGCCCAAATTGCACGTCAAATTGTAGTGGAGGGATTGCCCCTCCCGAATTAAACAAAATATTGCAATGTGGTATTTGTATACCCAACAAAATCGTGCAAAAAACACAATCTTGTTGCAATTTGCTACCTTACAATCAAATTTTTAGATATCACTTCCAATCTAGACAAAACAATACACCCACTCCCACAAAGGTAAAACTATGAGCAAACAAAAACTTCTTCTTATCGACGGCAACAGCATACTTAACAGAGCATTTTTCGCTTTGCCATTTCTAAGCGACAACCAAGGTCGCAACGTCAACGCTGTCTACGGCTTTTTGAACATCTTTCTAAAGTGCATTCAAGACCACACCCCCGACAAGGTAGTGGTGGCCTTTGATATGCGTGGACACAACTTCCGCAAGGACTTGTATGCCGACTACAAGGCAAACCGCAAAGGTATGCCGGACGATCTTGCCGCCCAAATGCCCATCTTGGAGGAAGTTTTGCAACTAATGAAGGTTGCCATTGTCAAAAAACCCGGTGTGGAAGCGGATGACATCATTGGCACAATAAGCAGTCACTTCGATGGCGAAAGCATCATCATCTCCGGTGACCGCGATATGCTCCAACTTGTTTCAGACAAGGTTACCGTGCTTTTGACAAAGCGTGGTGTCACCGAAGTGGAAACTGTCAACCCAGCCTACCTTCAAGAGGTCTACCACCTCACACCAAAGCAAGTTGTCGAGTACAAAGCGCTCCGTGGCGATACATCGGACAATATCCCCGGTGTAAAGGGTGTTGGCGACAAAACGGCAATGCAACTGCTAGACAAGTATGGCGACATCGACAACATCTACGCCCACATCGACGAGCAAAAGGGTGCCTTGAAGGACAAACTTGTAAGCGACAAAGAGATGGCATTTATCAGCCGTCAACTTGCCACAATCGTAACAAGTGCCGACGTGGACTACGACATGGCTAGTTGCGCTTTGCCCACCTTCGATACCCAAGTTAAACAACGTTTGGAGCAACTGCAATTCAAGAGTATCCTTGCTCGTTTGGACTTTGACGAGTCTGTGGTGGAGGAAACAATCCAAGTGGAAAGTGTGGAAATTCGCACCTGCTCGGAACTGGAAATTTTGGTGCAAGATTTTGCCCAAAACAAGTTTGCTTTCCACATTTTGGGGGACAAAGTTTACCTCTCAAACAACGCAAAAAAAGAGTACGTGGTCGCGATTTCTGATAGTTTTCTTGACGAAATGTCCCTTGGAAACTTCTGCCAAATCATCGCTCCATTGCTAAATTCCAATGCTCACAAAATTGTGTATGACGCCAAAGCCCTAAGACACAATTTGGACAAAATGGGGCTAACCATTGCCAACATCACCGACGACATTTGCTTGATGCAATACCTTGTGGAATACCGATCCTACAAGGATGTGGAAAGTTTGTGCGGTGCCAATGGCTACGAACAAATTGGCGCAGGCATCTACGCCGTTGCCGACAAACTTGCCAAAAAACTTGCGGAAAATGGTGTGGAGCATTTGTACCGCGATATCGAGTTGCCCCTTTCCGACCTGCTTTACCACATGGAAGTGGAAGGCGTCAAAGTGGACGTGGACTTACTTGAACAAATGTCCAAGGATTTTCACTTGCAACTGGACGAACTTACCAAGCAAATTCACGAACTTGCAGGGGAAACTTTCAACGTCAACAGCCCAATGCAACTTTCTCGCATTTTGTTCGAAAAACTGGCGCTCCCTCACGGACGCAAAACGCAACGTGGCTACTCCACCGATAACGAAATTTTAGAGAGTTTGACAGACAAGCACCCAATTATCGAACCCATTTTGCAGTACCGCAAGGTTGCCAAACTTGTCAGCACCTACCTTGACGGCTTAAAACCTAACCTCAAATCCGGCAAGGTGCACACAACCTTCAACCAAACTTTGACTTCTACCGGCCGACTTTCCAGTAGCGAGCCAAACCTACAAAACATCCCCGTCCGCACCGACTTCGGCAAGGAAATTCGCAAACTGTTTGTTTCCAAGTATGGCGTGTTTATCGGTGCCGACTACTCTCAAATTGAACTAAGACTTCTTGCAGCATTTTCCAAGGACGAAACCCTCCTCAATTGCTACCGCAATGGCCAAGATATCCACACAGCCGTTGCAAGCGACATCTTGGGCGTGCCTGTGGAAATGGTCAACTCCAACATGCGCCGTATGGCAAAGGCTGTCAACTTCGGCATCATCTACGGTATCAGCGACTACGGCCTATCCCAAAACGCCAAAATCAGCGTTCCAAAGGCGCGTGAGTACATCAAATTGTACTTCGAAAAGTACCCAACTATCAAAAGTTATCTCGATGGTTGCGTAGAAAACGCTCGTCGCGATGGCTACGTTACAACAATCACCGGCCGTCGTAGACAAATTCCAGAAATCAAATCCTCCAACTACAACATGCGTAGTTTTGGCGAGCGCGCTGCAATGAACATGCCTTTGCAAGGTAGCGCAGCGGACATCATGAAAATTGCCATGCTCAAAGTGGACGAGGCATTGCGCAAAGCGGGGCTCAACAGCAAAATTGTTTTGCAAATCCACGACGAATTGATTGTGGATTGCTACCCCGAAGAGGCAGAACAAGTTAAACAAATTGTCAAACAACAAATGGAAAGCGCAGTAGAACTGCTTTGCCCATTGATTGCCGAAACGGAAGAAGGAGCAAACCTTTATGAAGCGTAATGCAATTGCCCTAACTGGTGGCATTGGTAGTGGCAAAAGTGCCGTTGGCAACTATTTGCGAAACAAAGGCTTTGTTGTTGTGGATTGCGACCAAATTTCCCGCCAAATTGCAACGGAACCACAAGTTTTAAGTCAAGTTGAAGACCTGCTTGGCAAGGGCTTTGTGGTAAACGGCCAACTTGACCGCGCAAAAATCCGCAATGTGGTGTTTTGCGACAAACTCTTGCACCAAAAGTACAGTCAAATCTTCCACAACCGCGTAAAGCAAGTGCTTATTGATATAATCGAGCAATCAAACGGCGTTGTTTTTGTGGAAATTCCCTTGATTAGTGCCTTCGACTTTAGTTGGCAACAAATTTGGCTTGTGGAGCGCGACCTGCAAACACGCGTGGATGCCGTTGTAAAGCGTGATGGTGTAAGCGCGCAAAACGTCATGAATATTGTGTCCAAGCAACAAATTGCCACCAACTATACAGTAAAAATTGATAACAACGGCACACTAGACGAGCTGTTCAAACAAGTTGACAGTTTGCTCCAAGCCAACAACTTGCTCTAATTTTGTTGACATATTGCCCAGCAAACAGTACAATGTACCTAATCACAAACAATATCGAGGCAAACCATGGCTAAAAAATCTACAATGTACGAACTTATGCGCCAATCGGAAATGATGGACGACGATGGATTGGATCTAACTGATGCAATCGCCGCAGACGAAAGAACGGACGCGGAAAAATTCAAGGATAAGTACAAACAGTTTTACACCGATATCAAAATTCACATCAGCGAAGACTGGTAATAAACAAGCACTTCAACAACTCGTTGGGGTGCTTTTTTACTTGTAATTTACATTTTTGTGCTAAAATTGGGACAAACATCAGCCAAAATTCAGCAAAAATAAGTATAATATGCTAGAAAAATTCGCCATAGGTCTTGAAAACCCTTCAAAAAAATGGTATAATATACATTCGAAAAGCATTGCCATGTTGCGTTTTTTTGCAACAAAAGGCACTTCGAAATGATTTTTAGCAGAGGGTCCACACATGACAATTTTGGACGTTATCGAAACCAAAAAGAACAAGCAAGAACTATCCACCGAGCAAATCAACTTTTTTGTGGAAGGTTTTACCAAAGGGGAAATTGCCGACTATCAAGCATCTGCGCTTTTGATGGCAATTTTGCTCAACGGCATGACCGACCGCGAAACCTTTGATCTGACAAATGCAATGCTCCACAGCGGAGATATCGTGGATATGTCCCACCTTGGTGGCATTGTTGTAGACAAACACTCCACAGGTGGCATTGGCGACAGCACAACCTTGGCGCTTGCTCCAATTTTGGCTTGTTGTGGCGTGTACGTTGCCAAAATGAGCGGTCGTGGATTGGGCTTTACTGGTGGCACAATCGACAAACTGGAAAGTATCCCCAACTTCAACACATCTCTTTCGGAAGAGCAATTTTTTTCCGTTGTAAAAAAGGTTGGTTGCGCAGTTATCGGTCAAACGGCAAACCTTGCCCCCGCCGACAAAAAGATGTACGCACTCCGCGACGTCACCGGTACAGTCAACTCCTTGCCACTTATTTGCGGAAGCATCATGTCCAAAAAACTCGCTTCCGGTGCGGACACAATCTTGTTGGACGTAAAGTATGGTAGTGGCGCATTTATGCCAACTGCCGAAAGCGCATTGGAACTTGCACAAAAGATGGTTACCATCGGCACACGCGCAGGCAAGCAAATTGGCGCATTGATAACCGACATGGAACAACCTTTGTCCGACCACGTTGGCAATTCCTTGGAAATTTTGGGTATCATCGACGTACTAAAGGGCAAACAAAACCGCTTGTACTTCGAACTGAAAGAGGTTGCTTTGCGCTTGCTTTGCCTAACTGGCAAGTGCGACATGGCCTCGGCGGAAATCGCCTTCCAATCTGCCATCGACAGTGGCAAAGCCTTGCAAAAGTTTGCGGAAATGGTGTCCGCTCAAGAGGGGGACAGCAGTTACATTTTGCACCCCGAAAAGTTCCAAATTGGCACCAAGGACATTGTTTTGGCGCAACAAGATGGCTACGTTTGCCACATGATTGCAGCAGATATCGGTCGCGCAGTAACACATCTTGGCGGTGGCCGTATGAAAAAGACGGACACAATCGACTTTTCCGTTGGCGTAATCATGAAGGTTGCCATCGGTAGCCAAGTCAAAAAGGGCGATGTGCTTTGCGAAGTTTACCACAACAACGGCAAAGGCTTAGCGGAGGCAAAATCCCTCATCCAAAACGCAATCGAAATTGGCAACGACAAACCTTCTGCACACAAAATTGCCTACGCATTTGTAGACAAAAACGGAGTGGAACTGTACTAATGGCAAACATCTTACTTAACTACTACAATTTTGATGGCGACTGGGCAAAAGCCCACGTTGCCCCCTACATAACAGGCAAAAAAGTGCTAATTTTGCCACTTGCCTTCCGCGAAATTCAAGCGTGGGACAACGATAGTTGGCAAACTATCTACGGTAAAAATGGCGAAAAATACCACAATATTTTGCGTCCTTTCCTTGCTTTTGGGCTCAAGGAGGAGGAAATTGCTTGGCTAAACTGCTTTGATACCACCCAAAACCACCTCAAAATGATTGCCAATGCCGACGTGCTATTCTTTACCGGTGGCATGCCGGAAAAAGCCATCGCTTGGATGCAAAAACTTGGCATAACGGATGCAGTCAAAAATTTCAAAGGCACAGTTATGGGCGCATCAGCAGGCGCAATGCTTCAACTGGAAAAGTACCACATCACCCCTGATGACGACTACGACACCTACGGTCTTTGGCAAGGTCTTGGCCTAGTTAAAGGCCTAGATCTGGAAGTTCACTACCTTGCAACGGACTTGCAAAACGAGTGCACAAAGCGTGCCGTTGCCGATTTGCAACTGCCCATTTACCAAATGTGGCACGAAGGTGGCCTGATTGTTGATGGCAACAAGGTGCAAATTTTGGGTAGTGTAAACAAAGTTGACGCACAATAGGGGCGCAGTTTTACTCAATAATTGCACAATGTTGTCCCAATTTTCCCCTAAAAGCAAAATTTATTAGACAAAATTTTACTTTTAGGCTATAATTATGTCGCTCAACAGTATTATTTATATATGAAAAAGAAAAAAGTTGGTTTTATCAAATCCATCAAACAACGCGATCCAGCAGCAGGTAGCAGTTTGCAAGTATTGCTTTTGTATCCTGGTGTGCACGCGATGTTTTGGTATAGGATTGCAAGATTTTTCTACAAAATCAGGTTTCGTTTTACGGCAAAACTCATTTGCTATACAACAAGATTTTTTACCGGTATCGAAATTCACCCCGGTGCAAAAATCGGTCGTAACTTGTTTATCGACCACGGTCACGGCGTCGTAATTGGCGAAACTTCGGTAATTGGCGACAACTGTACCATCTACCAAGGCGCAACACTTGGTGGCACCGGCAAGGAGCACAACAAACGCCATCCAACACTTGGCAACAACGTCATCATTGGCGCGGGAGCAAAGGTGCTTGGCAACATCAACATTGGCGACAACGTCAAGGTGGGCGCAAACTCGGTGGTGCTAAAGGACGTTCCTGCAAATTGCACGGTTGTAGGCGTTGGCCGAGTGGTAAATTGTGGCAAAACTGATTGCGCAGGTTGCCAAAATTGTCAAAACAAATCAGATATCATTATCACAGAATAAATTTTGTAAACTTTCACACAACGGAGAATTAACATGAAAATCAAAATCACAGCAGATAGCACTTGCGATTTGTCAGCAGAGTTGATTGCACAGTACAACGTGGCAATCAGTCCTTTGCATGTATCTTTGGGCGCTGACGACTTCCACGATGGCGTAACAATTTTGCCTCAAGATATCTACGAATTTTACGCAAAGCACAAGCAACTGCCCAAAACTGGCGCTTGCTCCGCAGTAGAGTACGAGGAGTTTTTCCAAAAGCAATTGGACGAAGGCTACGATGCAATTATTCACTTCAACATTTCTTCACAAATGTCTGCTACGCACAGCAACGCGGTAAATGCATCTCAAAATTTCAGCAACGTCTACGTAATTGACAGTCGCAACCTTTCCACAGGCACGGGATTGCTTGTTTTGTATGCATGTGATTTGGCTAAGGAAGGTGTTTCTCCTCAAGAAATTGTGGACAAGGTATCCGCTCGTTTGGATGCAGTACGCGCCTCCTTTATTATCGACAACTTGGAGTATCTCCACAAGGGTGGACGTTGCACAACACTTGTGTACTACGCCGCAAACTTGATGAGCATCAAGCCCACAATCGAAGTTAAAGGTGGCAAAATGGGCGTTGGTAGCAAGTTTATAGGCAAATTTACCAGATGTGTTGGCAAGTATGCCGATTTGGTTAAGTCCCAATGCACCTCTCCCGACAAAAAACGTTGTTTTGTAACCCACACACAAATGGATGAGGAACTTGTTCAAAGCGTTATCGACAAGGTAAAGTCCTGGGGTGTTTTCGACGAAGTGTTGGAAACAACCGCTGGTTGCACAATCACAACCCACTGTGGCCCCAACACAATTGGTATTTTGTACATCAACGATGGCGAAAAACTCTAATACATAGTATAAACAAAGTAAGCACCTCATTTCGAGGTGCTTTTTCTATTTTACATAACTCTTAAGCAAAGTTTGACAACAAAATGGTGTGCAGGCACATCTAAACGGCGTTGTATGGCACTGGTAACCTTGCGCGCATCATCCTATCTTAATTTTCCATATTGTAGGGCGGGGGCTTGCTCCCGCCGTAATCCTATTTCTCACTCAGCACTTCAAACGTTCTACAACGTAGGGGCGAGCTGTGCTCGTCCGCCTAAAAATTTCTACTATCTTTGTATATATTTCCACACCCAAGCATACGCTACTTGTATGAAAACGACTCTC
>JAFQSA010000036.1 GCA_017409765.1 Clostridia bacterium
AAATTGTACAGAACTTACCACACTCACACTTGGTAGTGACGTAACAAGCATTGGCGAATATGCATTTGCTGGATGTAGTCTTTTGAACAAGTTTAACTCCGAAAACGAGAACGAACTCATTATTCCAAGCAAAGTAGAAACAATTGGTCAATATGCATTCCAAGATGTACTTCTTGTAACCAAGGTTGTCGTTCCAGACAGTGTAACAAGTATAGGACTTGGAGCATTCAAGGGTTGCGTAGCAATCGAAGACATTACTTTACCATTCGTAGGTAACAGTGCATCTGTAAAATATTGTGATGCTGTATTCGGATATGTTTTTGGGTACAATGCGGTTCATGACTCAAATAATTATGTATGGCAATCAGAGTTTTCAGAATCATACAAAGAATATAGAAATAGCAAATATGGCGCTCTTGATGGAATATGGCAATATACAGCATATACTTACACATATACCAATGGGTATGGAACCAGACATTATCTAGAAAGTAGATATTTTTGTATACCAAATAGTATTACAAGTGTAACAATTACCACACAAACAGATATCCCTGTAGCAGCATTCAACAACTGTGAGTTTATTGAAACAATCAACTTGCCAAAGACTGTAGAAACTCACGGTAGTGTTGGCGAATATGCTTTTCAAAACTGCGCAGCAACTGTAAACTACAACATTGTGCCTACAGCAAGTGTAAAGTGGAACGGTAGTAAGGTCGCTACAAGCTATAACAGTGGTAGTGGAACGGAAGAGGATCCATATGTGATCTTCGATGGTTCACAACTTAAGTATTTCATCAATCAAATAAATGCAGGCGAGACCTACCAAGGTAAGTATTTCGTCATCGGTTCAAACATCAACATGGGTGGATATACCATCCCTGTGATAAGTCCTACTGAAGAAACCGCTTTTGCTGGCGTGCTTGACGGAAACGGATTTACAATCACTAACTTCAAAGTGTCTGCAACGGGCAGTGTCAATGGTTTGTTTGGCTACTTGAAGGGAATATTGAAGGGGCTTGGGATTTCCTCTTACACATTTAGTGCGACTGTAGATAGCAGCAGTATTACCTACACAGGTGTGTTTGTTGGTCACGTTATGGAAGGTGCAACAGTTGACAGTTGTTCGGTATCTGGAACTGCAACCATCACATCAACTGGTAGTGCAAATGCGTTTGCATCTGGCTTTATCGGTCTCAACGAGGGAACAGTTAGCAACTGCGCATCAGACGTTGCAACAACAGTGACAGGTGACTACACAATTTATGTTGGTGGTTTTGTGGCGAAGAACGATGGCGCAATTACTGACTCTCATGCATCTTCAAATGTAAGCGGAACAAGTAACAACTTCATGGCTTATGTTGGTGGTTTTGTTGGTCAAAACAACGGAAGCATCAAAGGCGCGTTTGCATCTGGCAATGTTACCGCTAAAGGATCCTCCGAAAGTTACAGTCGAAATGGTGGCTTTGTAGCTGAAAACAAGGGAGCACTTGAAGATTGCTATCGTGCATCAGAGCAAGTGCTAACAAAATACACAACTGTAGGCGATGCCTACAACGACTTGGCAACAGTTCTTCCTCTTGCTGAGATTGAAAAATTATTTAAATAGTTACTTTACATCTTGTATATATTGCCCATTATGGGCAAAATATAAAATGGAGGTGATAATATGAATTTCATAATAACCTCTATAGTATTGCTTAATGCTACTTTAGAGTTCTTTTATTGAGTTATTGTAATCAGTAAACAGCTTAAATAGCGTTAGCACTTAAAACGGTAAGCTTCGGCTTGCCGTTTTTTGTATTTTATGTATAACTATACTGCCTATCTCCTTTTTGTAAAATGTGTGATGGACAATGACAGCATAAACTTAAATCCTTCTTTTTATTGTTTACTGCTTCTTTAGATACATTAATTAAAGTTAGAGAAAAAACTCAAGAGGAGTAAAAATGAGTTACATTATTCTATCACAAGCTAAAGATTTCAAACTTGTAAAAAGCAGATAAAAATATTCTTTGGCATTCCTACGTGTGCTTGGATATAAACAAGTCGGCGAGCTGACGCTCGCCGAATCCAAGCACCCGACCAAAAGACAAGCGAGCAAAAGGTTGACGGACAAATTTGAAAGCCGAGCAAAGGGGCGTTTGCGCTGAACCGCTTGCAAATCGCCCCCTTTCTTGCTCATCGGCATTATTCAAATATTTGTTCCCGCAACAATACTTTTCTGCTTTCGCTAATGTTGCTTTTTTATGTCGGGTTTTTGTGCACAAGACACCGTGCAAGTGGTATTATGCTGGCAGCGACGAAGCGGATAAGTTTAGTAAAAAACGACCACGTATCTCGAATTTTAGTGATATTTCAGCCATTGTAACTAACTATATCTTGCAACAATCACGTTTTCAGTCGTTTCTCAACATTACGCTTCCCACTCCGTAGGTTTTTGCCTTTTCGGCTGATTGTGGTGGCACAGTCAAATGCAAAAGTCAAGGGAAAAATATTTTTGGCATATATCTCATTAGAGCCGAACACTCCATTGGAGTGGGGCTCTTTTTTTTTGTTGCCTAAAACAAAAATGTTTTTCTTGAGTTCCTTGACTTCCGTCTAAAAGCAACTAAGTGTCCAAATATTCTACATTTCCCTGTGCGTCCGTTTTGTTCTGCCGAAAAGGCAAAAACAAACCACGGAGGTATAGATAAATGCAAAGAAACTTTGGCTGGAGCAAAAACTCACTAACAATGGATACCGTTATCTCAACAGATAACATTGTTGAAATTGGCGAAAAACTGGCAATAGGCAGCCTCAAACGACTTGTTAGCTACCGAGGAGATATTGCCTTAAATCTGTACAGAGCGCTAATTAAAGACCTTTACTCACGACATAATCCCAACTACGTTGTATCCAATGCTTACGACTACGTTCAAATTGCTTGCTTGTATTTGTGTGGACATATTGGACAAAAACTTGGAGATATTGTTACAGATAGACGCAATGCAAAAGTAAGCATCAAACACGCTTGTTGCAGTGAAGTAGGACATTGGTTTTACAAGAACTTTAACGAACATCGAAACACTCGACCATACTACCGAACAGATAGTTGCAAAGCAGTAGATCCTTTCAAGGAAGATACGACAGAAGAAAGTTACGATAAAGTAGAACTAATAATCTCTCAAATGCAACTACGCAAACGCACTCAAGATGTCTTAACTTGCTACATCAACGGAATGGGTGTATGTGAAATAAGCAAAACACTACATATATGCCATGCTACAGTATGGCGCAATAGGATGTTACTAAGAGAAAAGTACAAACAATTAACAGGAATTGAATATTAAAACAAAATGCCAGGATTACACATCTTGGCATGCATATTGCATGTTAGCCATATTGACTAAAAACACTTTTCGTAGTAAAATGTACACATCTACTAAATGGGACTAAAGCAATGGCAAAACACAGAAGACACACAGGCAAATATGGGTATATTGAGTTTGTAGATAAGCGAAAGCTCAAGTACGATGGCTGGGACGATAACATCGACCCAGAAATCCGTAAGCCAACACCCGCCGAAAGAAAGGAAATTATTCTCAACTTCATAAAGGCCAACGATGGAGAAATTGTTCCCATTAGCTTCTTTGCCAAATGGCTTGCGGTGTCGGAAAGAACCATACAAAAGACATTGCGTGAGCTGGAAAAAGAAGGAGAAATACAAATTACTCCTACCAAATTGGTAAAGGGGCAACAGGGCGCAAACTGTTACTCATATATTGGAGATAGCCCCGAAGTCACAGGATTGACCTTTGCAAAACTGTATGATGCAGATAATCCTGGCGGGATACGCAGTTGGAATTGGAAAGAGCACAAGTTTATTCCTGGAGTCTACTACCCCAGTGAAGAAAAGTGGTGGATAACACAGCAATACGATGAGTTGCTGGGACATAGATACTACAATAAAAAAGCACGCAAAAAACTACGCACAAAAGAACAACAGTTTAAGTTGGCCATTCAAAACGTACTCAACGTGGTTTCGGGCATGGCGATGTTAAGCCAACGTCGCAAGTACAAAATGGTTGGCAAAATTGTTGCTTTTAACGAAGCTATGGTGGATGGCAATCCTACAAAAGACATATTCTCCGATGAGTTTATTGCCGAGCGTTGCAAAACGCATGTCGAAACAAGGGAAAACTACCAAACCATTACAATGGGCTTTGTTGAGCAAATTACTGCAGACAAAAACATTCGGTTGTACTTTGGCACAGACATGTTTTGCCAAATTAACTTGCTAACCGTGCTTGCTTACCTAGAGCAACTTGGTTACAACCAACCTGTTAAGATTTATCTTTGTGATGAAAGGCAACAGATGGTAACAAGTACCATTTCCGTTAGAGTACACGGCATGCATCAACTGTACACACAAATTGTAGTTGAGCGCAAAAAGATAGAAACTCCAAACGAATACCTAAACTCCGTATTAGATTTGTACTTCAACTACGTCCACAAAGACAAAAACGTGTTGGAGCAATTACTTGCAGGTTGCACAGCGACAGATATACAAGGCAAAATTGACTATCTGCTACAAACGGATACCAACTATGGTTTGGGTAACACTCAATGGCAGAAGTGGTTGGAAAATTAGCACAAACGGCAAACTAAATATTACAAATGCACCAGAAGAAATATCTGGTGCTTTTTGTTTTTGGGGGCTAAATTGTCTAATTCTTTAGAATTTTGCAAAAATTAAAAATATTTTGAGAATTTTACCTCATTTTTAGGGTGAAATTTAGTATGTATAGTGAAGGGTGTTGATCCTTTCGCTATTTTTTGTCAACAAAGCGTGTTGTCAGCACCAACATTGCTTTTTGAAATATCTTACAAAGGAGGTACCGCATATGGACCAAGAAAAGCAACTACATATTACTCACATCGGCAAGCCCAGTTTGGATTCAATGAGCGAAAGCGAAGAAAAAGCCATGGCTGTCACTTTGCTTGCAAGGGTTTTGGAGCTTGTTAGATTACAAAAGGAAGCGGAACTAATTCCAAAGGAGTGAGCCCATGGATATACCAAAAGCCAAGGTCTACCACGATGGTGGACATCCTATTGCAATTATTCCAACTACTCGTCCAGTAAGACGTAAAACTAAAAAGTCCGCAAGTAGTGATGTTTGCACGGACAACAATATGCAAATACCCAGAGATAACAAGACCACGAATAAAAAAGTGGCAACAGCCCAATTAAAAGATACGTTTGCCCGGCTGTACAAAGAAACGGCAAGCATGAGTAAAGTTGAAAGAAACAACAAGATAATTGAAGGCATGCGAGAGTACTTCAAGGACGAAACGCAAGCCAGGTTATTTGTTGAGGAATATATACAAAAAGAGAAGAGAAACTTTGCAGTTAGAGCACAAAGACTATTTAGAAAAGCAAGATTACAAAAATGGAATTACTTTTGCACGTTTACCTACGACGACAAGAAACATACGGAAACAACGTTTAGAAAATCTTTACTCAATACCCTAAGACACTTTGCCAGTAGGCGCAATTGGAAATACATAGGAGTATGGGAACTTTCTCCCAAAAGCAACAGGTTGCATTTCCATTGCCTACTACATATTCCAGATGGGCAAATGGTGGGCCAACTACAAGAAGTAACCGACTACGATACTCAAAACAAGCGTATGCAAGTAACTTTGCAGAACACACACTTCCTGGATAGGTTTGGTCGCAACGATTTTGCAATTATCTGTGAAATGGAGTTAGATAGGTCACTCAAGTACATGATGAAATACCTGTACAAAAGTGGCGAGCGTATTGTGTATTCGCGCAATTTGCCTACGTTTATTGTGTCGGACATTGACGACTACGACGTGCTTTGTGAATATGGTACACGTGGGAACAAGGTTATTGTTGCAGACAACTTCATCTGTATGATAGATGGCGAAATTATTGGGGAATACTGCTTGGGCATGGCAGACAAAATGCCCACATGTAACTAAATGAAAAATACAATTTACTTATTAGTGATAGGGATACCTTAGTAACCCTACGCAAAAAGCGCCTTTCGTGTGGTTGGGTAAACGAAAAGACCAATTCCGTCAAGGCGAAAAAGTTTTGAATAGCGACTAAAAGAACAACTCGCACCCAAAGCAAAACTTTTTGCTTTTATCCTTGACTGAACCGTCCTTTCCGTTTCTTGATCGGTGCTGCCGAAAGGCACAAAACAAATCTATACAAAAGGAGAAAAGAAATTATGGAAGCTAAAAGAGCAGTAATTTATGCACGCTATTCATCGGATAGTCAAACGGAGCAGTCCATTGAAGGACAAATCCGAGTGTGCGAGGACTACGCACTCAAGAATAATATAGTCATACTAGATGTGTACATAGATAGGGCACAAACTGGTACTAACGATAACCGAGCAGAGTTTCAGCGTATGCTAAAGGACTCCAACAAAAAGAATTGGGACATGGTTTTGGTGTACAAACTGGACAGATTTGCTCGCAACCAATACGAGGCCGTTAACAACCGTAGGAAGCTGGAAAACAACAAGGTTGCCCTTGTGTCAGCAATGGAAAATATTCCCGATACGCCCGAAGGTAAGCTGTTTAGAAGCATCATCGAAGGTTACAACGAGTACTATTCCGAAGACGTAAGACAAAAGGTAAAAAGAGGTATGAGAGAAAGCAGATTGAAAGGTAACTTTACTGGTGGCACAATTCTGTATGGCTACAAGGTTGTAAACCACAAGGTGGTAATTGACGAAGAAAGAGCAGAAGTTGTGAGATACGTGTACTTGCAGTACTCACAAGGAGTTTTTGCAAAGGATATTATTAAGGAATTAAATGCAAAAGGTATCACGTACAACGGAAAACCATTTGCGAGAAATACCATCTATAATATGTTGAAGAACGAAAAGTACTCTGGCGTATACAGGCATGGTGATGAAGTGTTTACCAATATCTACCCGCAAATAGTGCCTCAATCCATCTTTGATAAAGTTCGCATCAAAACTAAAAAGGTAAAGTATGGCAAACACAGTGCTGAAGTAGTATATATCTTGCGCAACAAGGTAAGGTGTGGTTACTGTGGCGATACAATATCTGGCGAAACTGGCACAGCAAGGGATGGTAGTGTAAAGAGGTATTACAAGTGCTTTGGCAGAAAACGTCACAACGGCTGTAGTAAAAAGATGGTGCGCAAGGAGTTTTTGGAAGAGTTTGTTATGGATGCACTTATGGAGTGCTTAAAAAGCAAAGAGTACATGGACAGAATAATTAAAGACCTAATGGAAGAACAGGAGCGTCAAGCAAGACAAAGCCATTGCTCAAAAAGGAACACAAGCAAACGCAAACGGCATTGAACAATCTTGTAAAAGCATTGGAAAACGGCATTTCATCAGCAACCACTAACAAGCGTCTGCACGAGTTGGAAGCTAAATTGGAAGATATTGAAAAGAACATAGCAATTGAGCAAAACAAAGTTATTTACACACTAACAGAAGCACAAATGCGAGAATTTTACGCAATGGCGCTAAAGCTTGAGCCCAAAATGCTAATTACACACTTAATAAAGGAAATTGTGTTGTACGACGACCATATTGACATCATCTACAACACTCCAACACAAACAAGTCCTGACGACAGTCAGGGCTTTTTGTTTTACAAAAAATACCGCAACATGAAGTACGTCATACAAAACAAGCCAGTGCAACTGCAAAAGATGTTAGTTAGAATGTACATCTAAACAGCAAAAAGGTGGTTGTGTATCTCACACAGCCACCTAATTTTTTACCATTCTACTTGCTTATTTTTGCAACAAAAAAGGACCTAAACTATCCCAAACTTTGTTGGTTCGTTTTAGGTCCCTTTTGGCAGAGAGAACAGGATTTGAACCTGCGGAGGCTGTTAACCTCGCACGCTTTCCAAGCGTGTGCCTTAAACCACTCGACCATCTCTCTATATGTGGTGCAAATCTCATTTGCTCAAATATAATACCAAATGTTACCCAAATTGTCAACACTATTCAAGCAAATTTTCCAACTTTTTCGGCGATTTTGTAGCAAAACAACCAATTTTGCGCAACACATCCACCGCTTGACGTTTTTGCAAGTTTTTGTGCAATGCTGGGCAAATGCAAAAAGAACTTTTGCATGCAAGCAAAGTTCTTTTTCAATAGCTAGTTGCTATTTGTCATTTTGTTTCTTGCAATGGTGTAATGTACGACAAAAAAGGGACGCGAAGTTGTCGCATCCCTTGTTGGGTTGGGGTTATCTTAGGAGTTTTGGTTTGGGGATGTCTAGCAAGCGTTTGCCACCGCCCGTAAGTTTGCCGTAGTTGGGGATGGCGTTTAGGCAATCTTCGGAAATGTAGTAGGAGTTGCCCGTGTAAATTGCGCACTTTGCTGTGTGCATAACTCGGCCAAAACCAATTGCCACGTCTTGCTCGCCAAGCATGATTTTTGTGCCGTTGTGTAGCATCAAAAGGTCGCCGTTGCCTGCATCAAACCACTTGAAGTTGATTGTGGACTTGAAAGTTTCCTTGCCGTCGTCATCCTTGATGGTGATGTTGCAAGTGGCGGTGCCGTCCTTGTTGAATTGGTAGTATTGGTCTTTGTTGTAGCCATCGGCACTCAATGCGTAGTACTTTTTGCCAAACACAATGCAGTTTTCGCACGTTTGGTTGCTTGATTGATTTCCGTTTGATTGATTTCCGTCAGTTGGAGTGTTTGCGCCCTGACCTGTTTTGCTTTTGCAACTGCACAGCGCAAACAGACAACTTGCAACCACCAATGTCAAAAGTATCCAAATAACAATTTTGTTTTTCATTTTGTGCTCCTTTGTTTAGTTTCTTTTAGCATCTGCTTTTTGTGGCAAATTATTCATCAAAGGCATGTTGACACAACAAAACAATGGTGCTACAATATACAAAAACATCGCAAAGGGGGTGCGCCAAAATGAAACTACGCGTTGTTGGATGGACTTGCTACGACTTTTACGACTTTGAAAGTGGCGAAAACAGTTGGGCTGTGCACATGGCCGTTGTGGACGAAATAAAAAAGCACGGCTACCTGTTTAGTGGCGAAGACCATCAGGAAAGGCTCAACTGTTGCCCAGTTTTTAACGATGGCAAAATGCGCAGATTTTCCCAACGTGGTTTTGCGCATCTAATGGCGGAAGCGCACGGCGAAACGGACTACATGGCGTACGCTGGCTACATGTTTGGCATCAAACTTGACGCTTGCAAATTCCCCAAAAACAGCGCACGTGTTGGCGATTTTGATGTGGAAACGGACCTAAACGAAATATTTTCGTTGGAGGTTGACGAGCAATTTTTTGCCAATGCGCCCATTGTGGAAACAAAAACCTTTTTTGGCACAACCACCACAAAAACCGTCATCAAACTTGCCGATTTGGATGAACTTCGCTACATCGACGTTGGCGACACGTTGGTGCTAACCTGCAACGGCAAAACAAAGTCTTTTACCATTGTGGACGTGGATCGCGACCGCGATTTGACGGAAGAGGAGTACTTGGAGTTTATGACCAAGGTCCACTACAACTTTGACGAACAAACTCGCGAGCCAGCGCGCAAGGCCTACGAGGCGCGACCAATTGTTCTCACTTTGACGGTAAAAAGCAAGTAGTGGGGCCGAAGTACAAAGCATCGCAAAAGCATATTCCAACAAACTTTTTTTGCTAACAACTTTTCACCAAAGCTAACCAGCGCACCTTTTTTGGTGCGCTTGTTGTTTTGGCCCATCAATTTGCTCCAAAACACCCACATTTACTCAAAAACCCCCTTTGTTTACGTTTTGGTTACAAACGTTTGCTAAAATTCTGCTAGCATTTGCCCCAAGTTGCCAACTGTCCACAAAGTATTGACAACATTTGCAAATAGGGGTATAATTGCAATAGTAAACTTTTGTTAAAGATATTTCACAAAAGAATGGTGGAGAACACATGAAGACAGATCTCAAACAAAAACTACTCAATCGTCCCATCAAGCGCCCAGGAAAACTGGCGCAAGCGTTTTTCAAAATGTGGATGACAAGTACATGTCGTAAGCACAAGGTGCAATGCACGTTCGAGTTTGACAGAAAGCTTATCCAAAACAAGCAAATTTTGTTTGTTTCCACACACGCATCTCGCAACGACTTTTTCTACACAATGGGCATGCTTGGTCGCACCGACATGCACATCATTGCTGGTTTCCAAAACTTTTTTGCAAGCAAAACCAACTACTTTGGCATGACAACAATGAATGCCATCCCCAAGATGCTTTTCCAACCGGACACATCCTGCACCCGCAAGATGCTAAAGGTGGTAAAAAGTGGCGGTAGTCTTGCATTGTACCCCGAAGGTATCCAATCCCTTTCCGGCAGTACACACCCGGTTAACCCTGCAACTTGCAAGTTTATCAAAAAGGCAGGGCTAACAGTTGTGCTTGCCAACTCCCAAGGCAGTTACCTAACCTGCCCACGCTACACCAAGGATATCAAGCGTGGCAAGGTGTTTGTAAACTACAAAATTTTGTTCACTCCGGAAGATCTAAAGGTCATGACGGAAGAACAAATCTACCAAAAGTTGATGGAAAACTTCCGTTACGACGACTTTGCATTTAACAAAACTGCTCGCATCAAGTACGTTGGCAAAAAGCACAACGTCGATGGGCTAGACAAAATTTTGTACATTTGCCCCAAGTGCAAACAAACCCACACCTTGAAGGTGCATTTGGACAAAGACAACGAGCGTCTTGAGTGTGAAAAGTGTGGCTACGCCGTAACGTTGAACGAGTACTACGACCTTATCGTCAAAAATGGCGAAACCTACTTCGAGGACGTGGACAAGTGGTGCCGTTGGCAACGAAGATTTGTACGCAAGCAACTTCAACAACCAGATTTTGCTCTGCACGGCCACGGCAAAATCACCCAAATCCGCATGGACAAGTGGCGCAAGTACCCCAAAAACCGCGTAACGCTAATCCAAGGGGACGTTACTTTGGACAAAACCGGCCTAACCGTTTCAAACGGCAAAGACACAATGTTTTTTGGTGTGGCGGGTTTGTACTCACTAACAATCACAACCAAAGGCTTTTTGGAATTTTACTACAACGACGACTACTTCAACCTTGTTTTAGATAGCGCAACAACGCAAAACATCGAGTGGATGCTTGCCAGCGAGGAAATCCACAACCTTGTGGACGAAAAATGGCACTCTGCTTGCAACGATGTGTTTGACTACGATGTCGAAGGAGAAATGTGATGAACGCACAACCTAACCCAACCGCAAACGACGGCAAAACAAAGGTACAAATTGGCGCAAAAAGTTTCATCTTGATGGTGTGCATTTTGCTTGCAGTTGTTATCGCAGCAGGCGTGTTGACTTTTGTTATCCCTGCCGGCAAGTACTACCGTTACGAGTACTTAGAAGAAAAAAATTTAAGCCAATTGGACAATGTAGAAAACTTTTGGGTTTACACCGAAAACGAAAAGCTAAATGGTCAAGCCGTAGAAGGTAGCTACAATGACCTCTACAAGTACACAACAGATAAAACTCTTGCAGATGCACAAAACAACAAAGGTTTTTTGGTGTACACAGCTGACAAAGATTTGGATGGACGAGTTGTACCCGATAGTTACATTGTTTTACCTAATGGTAGCTCCACTCGCCTCCCCGTTTGGCGCTGGCTAACTGCTCCGTTCGAGTCACTAATTTGGGGCAACACCGACAAGCCCTTCCCCGGCTCCATCAACGTTAACGAAATTTCCATCATTGCGCTACTTTTGGTGCTTGGTGGCACCTTCAAAGTGCTTGAGCAAAGTGGCGGACTAGAGTCCTTTGTGCGCCTTATCATCCAAAAGTTGTACACCAAGCGCTTTGTTGCCGTTTGGGCAATCACTTTGATGGTGATGGTGCTTTCCGCTGTGTTTGGACTTCAAGAGCAATTGCTGATACTTTATCCACTTTTGGCAATGCTTTGTGCCGCAATGAACTGGTCCAAGTTTACCGCCATCAGCTTTATTTTGATGACTTCCGGCGTTGGCTTTACAACGGCTATCACAAACCCACTTACCATTGGCCTTGCATCCCAAAACGCAGGTGTACCCATTACCGATGGTATGTGGTACCGCTTTATTATCTTTGCCGTTATGTACGTTGTAACAAGCTTGTACATGACATACCTTTGCAAGCAAGACGAAAAGAAAGCTAATCAAATGGCGGATATCTCCAAGTTTATTGTGGACGACCCTGTACAAAAGCGTGAAGACCAAAAGAAGGCATTGCTTGTAAGCTTGCTGTTTGGCATTGCATTGCTTGGCGTAATTATTGCCATTGCAATCGAGACACTTCGTTCCTACAGCATGATCATCATGGGTGTGGCATTTATCGTGGGCACAGTTATTGTTGGTCGCATCTTGCTTGGCGGTTTCAAGCCAATGGGCAAAGCCTTTGCCGAAGGTGCCAAAGCAATTGCTCCATCTCTTTTGATCATCATCATTGCCTTTGCCGTACCATACATCGCCAAAAAAGGTGATATTTTGGACACAATCTTCCACTTCTTCTACGGAATTGTAACCGGATCCAGTCCTTACGTTGCAACATTGGTATTATACGCATTTATTCTTGTGTTGGAGTTCTTCATCCCAAGCGCATCTGCAAAGGCAGTTCTCATTATCCCAATGCTTACACTTGCCCCAATCGAAGGTCTTTCCACAAACGTAATTTTGATGACCTACCTCTTTGCCGATGGCTATACAAACGTTTTGTTCCCAACTTGCGGAACGTTGCTTATTGGTCTTGGCCTTGCCGACCAAAGCCTTGGCACTTGGTTCAAAAAGACAATTTTGTTCCAACTAATTTTGATGGCGCTTTCCATTGGATTCTTGTTCCTTGCAATCGCCATTGGTGTGTAAAACAAAACACAAAATTTCAACAAACAAACGCCACAGCATATTGTTGTGGCGTTTTTACATGGCTACTGCTGATGTTACAAAAACCTAATTGCAAAACAATCTCCATTTCTACCACTATGTAGGGGAGGGGTTTCCCCTCCCGTAGTTTTTTATTGTGTCATCCTGAGCGCAGTCGAAGCATCTCAACCTTTCTTGTTTTCATAAAAAATTCCAATGGCTCAATAAAGAACAAGTATCATTTTTGCCGTTGACAAGTGGACAAATTGGCGGTACAATAGTAGTGGTAAAATTTTTGTATCAAGGAGATTAACTATGGAAAAATTCAAAGACGTCCGCATTGTGGACAACTTTTACCAAACGTCATCCTACTTCCCCATGCCCACCATTTTGATTAGCACCGTTGCAGAAAACGGCCAAACCAACTTGGGCGCATATTCGTTGTGCTTCCCTTACTACATTGCTGGCAAGGACTACTACGCCATGATTTTGGAAGCGCGCAACAGCTCCAACACAGCGCAAAACATATTGCGCACCAAAAAGTGCACGTTGAACTTTATCACCGACGAAAAGAAGTACTTCAAAGAGGCCGTTCGTCTTGGTTTCCCCGGCGATACCACCGAGCAAAAAATGAAGGATTGCATTTTCACTTTGGTGGATTCCGAGTTGGGTGCTGACCGTCCACAAATGGTGGAGGAAAGTTACCAAGTTTTCGAATGCACTTGGGACGACAGTTTGGAAGATGCCTACCTCGACCAACCTGGCCAACTGGAGGGCTACGAGCCACCTTACCGCAACTTTAACGGCATCACAAGCAAGTTTGGCGCACACTTTGTTTTGAAGATTGACAAAATCTGGATGAAGGAAAAGTACCTTCGTGGTATCACAAACGAATCCAAACCAGGACTTTTCCCACCAGTACCAGTAGACTACGGCTACCGCGATAGCAAAAACTTTTGGTGTTGCCGTCATCGCACACCTTACGCTGTGGGCATCCAAGCAAAGGAAGGCGACGTCAAGTCCGTTATGTACGCAGCAAGCCGTATTGATCCCGAAGTAACTTTTACCGAAAAGGCATGTGGCAAGTTGACAAAAATCCCACGCGTATTTTTGAAAGCGGCTCTCACTCAAATGGTAAACATCGCCAAGGAGCAAGGCATCACAGTCATCGACGAGGCAGAAATTGACCTCATTAACAAAATTCGCAAACAAAAGAGATAGTTTTGCATCAAAGCACCATTGCATTTTTGCGGTGGCGCTTTTTTTGCATTTTTGTTGTTTTTTGCGATTGTGCTTTGATATTCCATCAATTTGCTTGATAAATATCTCACTTTGTATTACAATGTTGTTATATTCTCACAGAGGACAAAGGTATGAAGGACAAAAAACTACTTAACTTTTGGGGCAATCTGTTGGAAAGTATCATTATCGGCGCCGTTATTGGTGCGGTAGTGGGCATCTACCAACTTGCCATGCAGTATGCTGTCAAAGGCTCGCACTACATGTACTCCAGCAAAAACCCCTGGATCATCATTGGCATGATTTTGGCGGTAGTGGCAATTGCGGTGTTTAGCCACTTTGTTTTGAAGCGCAACCAAGGCGTTCGCGGTAGCGGTGTGCCTTACATGGAGCACGCCATCCATCACGACCACCACATCGATTGGCAAAAGGAACTACCATTGATGTTTGTCAACTCCATTGCAACGGGCTTTACCGGTATGCCATTGGGTAGCGAAGGTCCATCCGTTGTGCTTGGTGGCAAAACTGCCGAAATGGTGGAGGACGTTATCAATGCCGGCGAGGAGGACACCGTCGTTATGGGCTTTGGTACAGGCTTTGGCTGTGCCGTTTTGAGTCCACTTGCAGGCGTTTGCTACATCTTCGAAGAGGCGCTAAAAAAGTTCAACTTCAAGTTTTTTATTCGCGGTATCGCAATGATGGTAACGGCCTACCTTGTAACAAGCCTAATCAACCACCACAGCGTGTTCCACGTGCACGAATTGCCCGTTTTGCCCTTTGATAACTACTACGTATTTTTGATGTTAGTGGTGGTAAACGTAATTTTGGGTTGCGGATTTGCCAAGGGACTTGTTTTGGCAAAGAGTCTTTTGGAAAAACATGCCAACAAATTTTGGTCCAAGTACTTTGGCTTTGCTTTGTTTGCAGTAGTTTTGGTGCTCAACTTTGTTTGTCTAGATTGGATGGGCTCTGGCGCGCACATCATCGAGGAAATCACCCACTTCAAGGACGTTTGGATGCTTGTTGCCTTGCTTGCCTTCCGCTTTATCATCACAATTTTTGCCGGCACCGACCGCGTTACTGGCGGTATCGTCATCCCAATGCTCACACTTGGTGCAATCGGTGGACAAATTGTTTGCCTTGTTTGCAACCAACTGCTTGGCTTGCCAGCGGAGTACAACCAAGTTATCGTTATCATTTCCATGGCAATCATCTTTACAGTTGTTAACAAAACCCCTGTAACGTCCTCCGTTTTGTTCCTAACGGCCGTTTTGTATGCTGTAAAACACTCGGTGGAAAACATCTCCGTTGCACAATTTTTTGTAACCTTTGTGGACTACCTTCCTATGATTGCAATGACAACGGTAGCAGTTGTTGTGGCAACGATTGTATCCAAGTTGATTGTAAAGGACGGCCTCTACCACATGCTTATGCACGTCGATTTGGAACACATTGGTATCACCCACCCACAAAAACCCGATGCAGAGCCGGTTGTGGAAGCGTAGTTTTCGCATTTTGATAAACACATTGTTTTGTGAATAGCAAATCAAAAGGATAGCAGATTTACGGACAACCAAAACAACACGTGTTGTGTATCAAACGGCATACGTATCCATCAAAAATTATTCAAAATAAAACAAGACCAACGAAATACCGTTGGTCTTTTTGTTTACAAAACGTTTGTTTGTGCAACACTAAGCAAAAAGGGTTGTGTAACTTTATTGAGTTGGTGTATCGCGGTGGAGTGTAAACATCAATCGTTTGACATAACAATGCCTTGTCGGTGCAAAGCCGTCCTCCGGGAGGAAGGTGGCATGCGACAGCATGACGGAAGGAGCCATCGGTATTCGCTCAACACATTGCGCCAAATTAATTTTATCAGCACAAACCTAAAGGAGCTTTTATGAAGTGTCAACATTGTCAAAAGGAAACACAAGATAACTACTGCAAGTGCGATGGTTGTGGTGCAACAAGTTGCGTCCCCTGTGCGGAAAAGCAATGCCTTGTTTGCCCCAACTGCGGTGGACAAATGCAGTACCTTTCGTGATGGATTGCTAAACAAAACAATGCCTCTCACTTTGGGCGCGACGGAATAATTCAAACAATACAGCGAGTTATCGTAGGGCCTGTGTCCCCGACTGTCCGCAAATAACCACCAACCCAATTAAACCGCCAATCGCAAAATACCTTCAAAACCGTAGGGCGGGGGCTTGCTCCCGCCGATTCAAATGTTATCCGTATGCAAAGGCCTCTCACTTTGGGAGAGGTGGATTGCGTAGCAAGACGGAGAGGGCATATAACTACTTTGCAAACAACTTTGCTAGGTTTACCACGTCCCCTGCGCCCAAAACAAGGATGGTGTCGTCGGCAGACGTGATGTTTTCAACAAAGGATTTTGCCTCGTCAAAACTGTTGCAGTAGTGTGTATCAATGCCAAGATTACTTGCAAACCTTGCCAAATTTTGCGACGTGACGCCCTCAATGGGCTTTTCTCGCGCGGGATAAATTGGCAAGTAAACAACAGTTGTTCCACCAAAACACCTTGCAAAATGTTCCCAAAGGGCTTTGGTTCGAGTGAACGTGTGCGGTTGAAATATGCACACAACCTTGCCTTTTGTTAGGCTTTGCGCCGTTTTGATTGTTGCTTGTATTTCCGTTGGATGATGCGCGTAGTCGCACACAACTTTGCACTTGTATTGCATTTCCGTCCAGCGCCTTTCCACCCCGCAAAAACTACCAAACGCGTGGCAAACTTCCAGCATTGATAGCCCCAATTTGTGACACAATGCAACCACGGCAAGGGCATTTTGGACGTTGTGTTCCCCCACAAGTGGCAGTCGCAATTTGGCAACAAACACCTGTTTGTGGTACAAATCAAAGGTGGTTTGACGGGACGTTGCAAAGATATTTTTGGCAACAAAGTTGTCCCAAAACACACCACGTGGTGCCAATTTTTGCAAATTTTTCGGCAAAACCACAGTTTTGGATTGCTCAAACAACTTTTGGAAAGCACTTTCTACGTCCGCCAAACTTTGGTAGCAATCGGGATGGTCGTACTCCACGTTCAAACACAACGTGTGGGTGGGGTGCAGATGCAAAAAACTTGCATTGTACTCGCACGCCTCGGCAACGACAATTTGCCCTCCGCCAAAGTAGTTGTGCCCAAGGTAACTTCCGCCAATAAATGCCGTATGGCTAACTTTGCACCTTTCCAAAACGTGATGTAGCATTGCTGTAGCGGTGGTCTTTCCGTGGGTGCCACACACAGCAATGCGCGTTGGGTACTCGTCAAAAATCCACCCCAAAAGTTGCTCGCGCAACACAACGGGTATACCAAGGGATTTTGCCTCCACAATTTGCTTGTGGTCGTCTTTGACGGCGGAAGTTTTCACAACCAAGTCAAATCCAGCAAGCGATGCGCTTTCCCTTTGAACGTCTATGCCAAGTTTTTCCAATCGTTTTGTGTAGTCGTTTGGGGTGCGGTCACTTCCGCAAACGTGATGCCCTTTTGCATGCAAATGCTCGGCAATGCCACTCATACTAACGCCACCAATGCCCACCAAGTAGACACGTTGTGGCAAACTCAATTTGTTTGTATCAACTTTGTTCATACCACAATTATATGCGCGATGTTGCAATTTTGCCATCTTTTGTTATCTTTTGTTGCCCACATGGTGGTGCTGGTAAAGCCATTTGGCTCACGGTGGTGGTGAAGGTAAATTGCCCATTGGGATGCAATCAATAACAACAATCCATACTGCAACATAACCTTGACCAAAACATCATTTGACAAGTATCTTTCGTGATAAATAGCAAGACAAACTTCAACAAAAAAGGACTCGAAATTTTCGAGTCCTTTGTATTTGTGATATTGTTTTGCGTTACCATCAGCGTTGAGATATTGCCATATTTTGCGACCACGTGGTGCGTTTTTGATGTTTTTTTGCAACACAAGTGGCAAACAATTATAGGCGCACAACTAACTATTCCGCACTTTCGGTAGCGTTTGCTTGCTTGCGTTTTTCAATTTCCACAAGCATCATGTCGTAGTAGTCTTCGTCAATGATAAACTTCTTGTTTTGGATGAGGAGTGATGCCACAAGCATCAAAACTGGGAACACAGTAACGCCGGCGCGCAACCACAAGCGCATACCAAGGTTACGGCTTTCTTTGAAGTTCTTGTTTGCCGCATTGAACTCTGGCAACTTGTCCGTTGCAGTAGCATTGGAAATAAGCATCTTGCAAGCGCCGTCGTGTGCGTTAAGGATAAAGTAGTCTGCTTGAGTTGCATCGCTTAGCTTAAAGCTGTACACAACCTCGTTGTTTGCATCGTACAACGCAATGTAAACATCGCCAAGTGCGTGCAAGTATTCAGCATTGATTTGCTTGCCAGCCAAAGCGGAGTAGTTGTTGTTGATTTCCGTATTGATTTTGTCAATGTCGGAGTCTTCCGTGATGATGTACTTGTCCAAGCACTCGTTTACTTGAGCAATGTATTCGCTTCGTTCGATTGCTGTTTCCATGCGATCAAAGTGGCCCTTTTGACCTTCCATTGTGGAGATGTTTTGACTAAGTCCATACACGGTGGATGCAACCAAAACAAGTGTAACAACGGCATACTTCAACGCGTCAGCAAACTTTGCCATAAATGGGCGCAGTGTGGATACAACCGCTTCGTTTCTTTCGCCACGCTTGTACTCGTTGTACTCTACGCAGTTTGTCATGTTGATGATGCAAGCCATGTAGTACCATGCTTGACCAACAAATACCAACACACCAAACACACTCAAAGTGATAAGGTTAAATGGCAAAATCGACGTCCAACCAAGCAGTGCAATACCAAGGTAGCCTATGCACGCAAGGACGATGGAGATGTTTTGCAGTTTCTTTCTGCCAAGTTTTGCGGAAAGTTTTGGATAGAACAGTTGAGATACAATGTTGAAAATACCAAATATTGCAATAAACACAATCGCATTGCCGTCGTAGCCAATTTCCAGGAAGTACAAGTTGTAAGCAAGGCCAACAAGCATACTGCTACCAATGTTGTAGAACAACATAACAAGTGTCATCCACAAAATTTGGTCGTTGTTTTTGATGGTGTTCCACATTTGCTTTACGGAAATCTTTTCGTTCTTTTCCATTTGGTCGCGTGGGCGCTCTTTGATCAAAAGTACCATCACAACTTGCATTGCCACAAAAATAACTGCAATTGCAATGGAAATCCAACTGAACGCTTGTTGTACGTTACCCGGGTAAAGGAAGGAAATACCGCCTTGTGCCGCAAATGCGCCAACGCCTGCAAACACAACTGTTAGCATTGTAACGGAGTTGCGTTGTTCCTTTTTGGAGGAAAGGCTTGCTAGCATGGACCAGTAGCCAATGTCGTTCATCGTGAAGGTTGTTTCCCAAAGTAGGTACACAACAATCATAAATGCAACAAAGCCCCAACCGGTCAAACTTTGCACGTTAAACATCAAAATGATGATCAAACCTGTCAAAACTGCGCCAATCAAAATCCAAGGGCGGAACTTACCAAACTTCATGTGTGTTCCCTCGATGATTGCGCCCATAACAGGGTCGTTGATTGCGTCCCAAACTCTACCAAGCACACCAATGAGCAAACTCAACGTGGTAAATTGAGCAATGCTCAACGTCATACCAAATTGAATGTACGTCAACAGGAATGCGGCAATCAGTTGGTAGGACATATCGCGACCGATACCGCTAACACTAAACAACCATTTGTTTTTGTTGAACTGACGGTCTTCTGCAGATATTTCGTTCTTCAAAACTGCTTCTGCCATAATTACTCTCCTTTATTGTTTGTTTGTATCAAGTTACATCGTGCGCAAGTTTTGCACAAATTTACCAGTACATCTTGTTAATTATAGCATATCGAAAACCAATTTTCCATAGAAAACAAAAAATAATTGCCAGTTTTGCACACTTTTTTGCAGTCAAATGACGTAATGTAAACAAAAAGTAAACAAAAGTTAACAAAACTGTTGAATAACCCACCAACTTGTGCTATACTTAACAAAAGTGAACAGTCAATACTGTCGTTTGCTTGTGACAAACGGCACTCACAAAAGAGGTATTTTATGAAACTTACTCTCAACGAAAAAATCAAACGTCGCAAACCACGCAAGCAAGGCCCACTTGTAGGATTTGTTTTCCACACGTTGGCAAGCATTTTGTACCGCAACCCCTGCAAGGTAGAGTTCGACCGCCAAGTTGACCTCAAAAAGTACAAAAACACCCCCATCATCGTTGTGTCCAACCACTCATCTCGCATGGACTACGCATTTGCGGTAATGGCTTTGAAAGGTCGCAGGATGAACTTTGTCGCTGCGGAAAACGAATTCCATCGTTCCCACTTGCAATTTGTGTTCAAATTGGGCCAAGTTATTCCCAAAAAGAACTTTGTTCCCGACGTTACTACCATCAAAGGCATCACACGCATTTTGCGCAAGCAAAAGAACGGTTGCGTAACCCTTTACCCTTGCGGAATGTCTACCGCTAGTGGCGCGCAACAACCATCCATGCTGGGTAGCGCAAAACTTCTCAAACGCTTTGGCGTACCTGTTTTGGGTATCCGCGTGCACGGTGGCTACCTGTTGAGCCCCAAGTTCGACGTAAAAGAGCGCTACGGCAAGGTAAAGGTGGAGTTGTTCGAGTTGTTCACAACGCAACAACTTGCCGAACTTGACGAAAACACCATTCAAGAAAAACTCGATGACGCGCTTTTCACCGATGACTTTGCTTGGAACGAAGTGGAGCAACACAGTTACAAAATCAAGGGCGGTTGCGCACGTAACTTGCACCAAATCTTGTACAAGTGCCCCGTTTGTGGCGAGGAAATGCAAATGGAAGGCAAGGGCGATACCATCACCTGCTTGAAGTGTGGCAATGGTGCAACCTTGGACAACAAGTACAACCTTGTGCCTTTCAAGGGCAGTCGCGTCCCTAAAAACATCCGCGCTTGGTTCGACAACGAACGCCGTGATATGCGCCGTAAGTGTATGGATCCAAATTTCTTCATGGAAGAGCACGTTCAAATTGGTGTAATGAAGGACTACGGCTTTATGAAAAACTACAACACTTGCGACGTTGTTGGCGATGGCACACTCCGTTTGGACAAAACTGGGCTAACCTACACCGGCACACGCAACGGCGAGCCTTGGCAAGTGCACGTCAGATGGGAACTTATCAACACCATCTGCCTGCCAATGGATGCAAGTTTCTTCTACACCTACGCAAGTGGCGAGTTTTTGCAATTCATCCCCGACACCCCAAGTTGCATGCGTTGGTCCTTTGCCGTGGAGGAAGTTTACCGCACCAACGGTGGCGAGTGGCAAAACTACAAGTGGTTCGACTACGACAACGACGAGCCATTGGTGGAAGGCAAGTAGGTGTACGCAATCAAATATTTTTTAGAATGCGAACTATCCGTTGGGAGCACACAATGAATTGCAACCTTGCGGTTGCATGATTTGAAAGGAACTTTCGCTAATTGCCTACGGCAAGAATTGAGCTTTTGCGCATTGAGGTTGCAATTCAATTCATGGAGCGTAGCGAGAAATCATGGCGAAGCCAATTTATGATGCCTTAGCATCAATTCGTTCATAACTAAAACAAGAGCAAGAATAGAGGGATTCTTTCCTTTTACTCCTGCTCTTTTTGTTTTACAAAAGATATTTTTCCACAAAACTCTCATACTATAGGTATTATGAAGAAATCTAACGAGAGTTTTATCAAAGGCGCGCTCATTTTGAGTCTTGGCGGATTGTTTGCCAAAATCTTGGGCGCATTGTATCGCATACCACTGACCAACATTGTCGGTAGCTACGGCATGGGGCTATACCAATTGGTGTTTCCCCCTTACATTTTGTTTTTGACGGTGGCGCAATGTGGCGTGCCGGTGGCGTTATCCAAGTTGATTGCGGAAAAAAATCAACTGGGCAAGCCCCACGAAGGCAAAAAGATTTTCCAACTGGCGTTGCTGATTTTAGGTGTTTCGGGATTGGTTTGCGCAGGTGTGATGGCAAGTTTGTCCAAAGTGATTGCCCGTTTCCAAGGCAATAGCGATACCGCCCTTGCATTTGTAATCGTTGCGCCAGCGCTGGTGTTTGTGCCAATAACCAACGTACTAAAGGCCTACTTCCAAGGCAACATGAACATGACGCCAAGTGGCGTAACAACTGTGATTGAGCAAATTGTCAAGTTGGCGGTGGGGCTAACGTGCGCCATCCACTTTATGCCGGACGTGCAAAAGGCCGTTATGGGCGCAGTTTTTGCCATCACAGTTTCGGAGTTTTGCTCCTTGTCCATCATGCTTGGCGTGTACCTTGCCAAACGCAAGCAAACGCCCCTTGTACGGTTGCAAAGGGAAGATTGCAAGCCATTGTCCGCGCAAATGTTTGTACTTGCCGTGCCGGTGGCGCTTGGTGGCATTGCTATGCAAATGTCGCAAGTTATCGACTCGGTGATGGTTGTAAACCTGTTGGACGTTGGTAGCGCAACGGAACTTTACGGTTTGTGGACAGGGCCTGTCAACTCCATGCTTGGTCTACCCATTGCACTTTCTAGCGGAGTGGCAGTTTCCGCCTTGCCGGCAGTAACCAAAGCGTACGTCGGTTGCGACAAACAAAAACTCAACCAAAGTTTCAACTCCGCCATCAAACTGACGATGGTAATTGCTTTGCCTTGCGCATTGGGTATGACGGCATTGTCCAAGCCCATTTTGTCCTTGCTGTATGGCGCTTTGCCGGCGGAGGAAATCCACATTGCATCGGTATTGCTTTCCTTGTCGGGTGCATCCATTGTGTTTTTGGCGGTATTGCAAACGGCCGTTTCGGTTTGTCAAGCGGTGGGCAAACCCTACGCTACAGTTGTGATTGTGTCCCTTTCCATCGTGGTAAAGGCGCTACTTAACCTTGTTTTGTTGCCCATGGACAACATAAATATCTACGGCGCAGCAATTTCCGAAACAATGTGCTATCTTTTTGCGACAGTTTGTGTTATAATCTATCTAAAGGTAAAAGTTGGGCTAAAATTGGACTTTGCTCAAAGTTTTTTGAAACCCCTTTCCGCCGGCATGCTGATGACACTTTGCATCACACTTTTTGTTGCCCTTGCGGAAAAGTTTGTATCAAGCGCACTTGGCACGTTGCTACTTATTGGCGCATCGGGCGTGGTGTACTTTGTGGCGGTGTTTTGGCTAAAGGTGTTCGACAAAAACGAACTAAAGCTTGCTTCCGCCAAAAAGGGTTAACGGACTATTTAATGTTTGTAACGTAGGGGCGACCTGTGGTCGTCCGCAAATAACGAAAAGCAGGCACTTGTTATTTGCAAAAACTTTGGCAATCCAAACCTAATTTTACCTACAAAAAACCTAAAAAAGGAAATTTACTTATGATAACAGTAGTTGGAATGGGAAACAAAAGCGACGACCTCACAATGCTTGGCGCACAAACTATACAAAAGGCGCAAGTGGTGGTTGTCAAATCTCAACTCACCCACATGAAAAAGACAGTGGAATCCATTCGCACGGAGGCACTCTACTGCGATTTTATCTACGAATCCGCCGAGGACTTTGACGACTTGAACGCGAAAATCGTGGAGTATCTCCACTCCTTTGGCAACAAGTCCGTTGCATTTTGTGTTGTTGGCGATGGCACGGACGACTCTGCCGTGCAACTGATGGAGGACGTCAAAATTGTCCACGGTGTAAGTTTGCACAGCGGTGTTGTAGGCAACAACCTTGCAAGTGGCACGGTGGTGTACACGGCGGAGGGTATTTTGTCCGCCACACGCATCTTCCCCCAACCGACAGTTGTCAAGTGCATTGACGACAAGTTTGTAGCTGCCGAAGTGCAACTAAAACTGCAAACCGTTTTCGACAACGACACCCAAGTGGTGTTTGGCCAAGGCAAAAACTCCAAGGTTATCACGCTTGACGAACTTTGCAAGCAACGCTACACCTACCAAACTTGCGCCTACGTTTTGCCCAAGGAGTTCACTTCCCGCAATGCATTTTTCTTCTACGATTGTGTGGACATCATGGACATTTTGCGCAGTCCCGATGGTTGCCCATGGGATCGTGAGCAAACACACAAGTCCATCATCAAAAACGTGATTGAGGAGGCCTACGAACTGGCCGACGCGTTGGAAAAGGAGGATATCCCCCACATTATCGAAGAACTTGGCGATCTTTTGATGCAAGTTATTTTCCACTTGGCAATTGGTCAAGAGGAAATGGAGTTCGAGCCCAACGACGTGTATTCCGCACTTTGCCGAAAACTTATCGACCGCCATCCACACGTGTTTGGCGACGTTGTTGCCAACAACTCTACCGAGTCCCTCAACGTGTGGGAGCAACAAAAGAAAAAGGAACACAAAATTTACAATTTGGCTGAGAACGTTTTGGATGTTCCCCGCGGTATGAGCGCACTCATGCGCACACAAAAGGTGCAATCTCGTGCATCCAAGGGTGGCTACGAGTTTGAAAACGTGGAGCAAATTTTGCAAAAAATTCAGGAGGAAATCCAAGAGTTTTTGAACGCAACGGATGCGGACAAGCTTATGGAAGGTGGCGATTTGTTGTTTGCCATAATCAACCTACTTCGTTTTAGCGGTGTGGATGCGGAAACAGCCGTGATGCTCTCTACAGAAAAATTTGTCCGCCGTGTTGTGGAGTGCGAACGCATCCTCGACGGCACAAGTTTGAAAGACTTAACAATGGAGCAATTTGACCAAGTTTGGAGCGAGGCGAAACACAATGTCGGTTGAAAAACTTTTTGCTAACGCCCCCGCCAAAACCATCCTTGCGCCAATGGCCGGCTACACCGATTTTGCCTTCCGCTCCATCTGCAAAGACTACGGTGTTGGCTTGACCGTCACGGAAATGGTGTCCGCTAAAGCGCTTGTGATGGGCAACACACAAACACTCGATTTACTCCACAGGCTAGACAACGACAACAACTGCTTTTGCCAAATTTTCGGTCACGAGCCGGAAGTAATGGCGGAGTGCGTTACATATCCAGCGCTTGCCAAGTTCGAGGGCATTGATATCAACATGGGTTGCCCCGTCAAAAAGATTGTCAAAGGTGGCGATGGCTCGGCGCTTTTGGAAAACCCAACCCTTGCAAGCAAGTGCATAACTGCCGTCAAAAATGCAATTGGCGCAAAGCCATTGTCGGTAAAATTCCGTTTGGGCGTAGATGACGACAAGCACGCAGTGGATTTTGCCAAGATGTGCGCCGACTCCGGTGCGGACTTTGTCACAGTACACTTCCGCACGCGCAAGCAAATGTATGCAGGCCATGCCGACTACACCTTGCTCCCACAAATTGCAACTTGTGGCGTGCCAGTTTTTGCCAATGGCGACGTTGTATCACGCGAGCAATACTTGGAACTTTTGGACAAGGGCGCATTTGGTGTTGCCGTTGGCCGTGGTGCGCTTGGCCGTCCACAAATTTTTGCGGAAATTGCCAACAATCCCTATCAAATAAACATCCCACAAACAATCCGTTTGCATGCGCAAAGTCTTTTGTTGCATTTGCCGGAAAAAATTGTGGCAAACGAACTAAAAAAGCACGTTTGCTTTTACCTAAAGGGCAAGCGTAGTACCAAATCCACCGTTGTTGCGGTAAATCTTGCCAAATCGACGGAACAAATTTTGCAACTTGTGGATGCCTACTTCCAAGAGTATCCACAGTTTAGCGAGGTCACAAATGATTAACATTGTATTGGTTGAACCGGAAATTCCTCAAAACACCGGCAACATTGTCCGCACGGGCGCAGCAACGGGTAGTGCGGTACATCTTGTGCGCCCACTTGGCTTTGATACCAGCGACAAGATGCTAAAACGCGCAGGCCTTGACTACTGGAAGGATTGCGACATCCACTATTGGGATAGTTTTGCTGAACTTCAACAAGCCTACCCCAATGGCGAATTTTACTTCTTTTCCACCAAGTCCCAACAAAACCACACAGAGCCATCCTACGGCAAGGATGTATTTTTGGTGTTTGGTAAGGAAACAAGAGGTCTACCCGAACAACTGATCCACGACAACTACACTCGTGCCGTGCGCATCCCAATGCTACCCAATCAACGCTCGTTGAATCTTTCCAACTCGGTAGCAATTGCCGTGTACGAGGTACTTCGTCAACATAACTTCGATGGTTTAGACCAAATCGGCCACCTACGCGAGTTTGACGACTAATTTTGCAAAATCGTATTTACAAATTCCAACATTTTTTGTAAAATATACATACCACTTACCAATCCAACATACAAAGGAGCAACTAACTATGTCCAAAGTAGAAAGCTTCCAAATGGAAATCCCACAACTTGGCCGAACACGTACTGTTTGGGTGTATCTTCCCACCGGCTACAAAAAACGTGGCCAACCATATCCAGTAATCTACATGCACGATGGTCAAAACATCTTCTACGACCACCTCACCGCCTACGGCACAGCATGGCACGTGGATCAAACCATGGAAAAAATCCAACAACTCACCGGTATGAGCGCCATTGTTGTTGGTGTAGAGTGCAACCCCGAGCGCCGTCTAAGCGAGTACTCCCCTTGGAAAACAAGTTTGCCCCTCAAGGACTTTGCTCGCGAAAACCGCGGTGGCGAAGGGGAGCAATATGCCGACTTTTTTGCCAATACTCTCAAGGCGGAAATTGACTCCAAGTACAACACCGATCCAAGCAGACTTGCAACTGCGGTAATTGGTAGCAGTATGGGCGGACTTATCAGTTTGTACATCGGCTTGAAGTATCAACCATTGTACGAAACAATGGGCTTGTTTTCCCCATTTACCCCCTTCAACGCAAGTGCCGTTCGCAAGTTTTTGAAGGCAACTCCACAAATCTTGCCACAACACGCTTTGGTGTACTGCGGTGGTAAGGAAAGCATCTCCGTTTCCGACAAAACAATGGAAAAGGCATCCATCGAGTTGTACAATCAACTGTCCGCTCGCCAAGTGGTAACGGAACTGTTGTTCAACTCCGACATGGTGCACAACGAACGCGCATGGGATATCTACTTCCGCAAGTTTGCCTACGACTTTTTGGCGCGCTACAACTTCCAAAAGCAGTAAGTTTGCTTTTCAATCAAATCACAAATGAGTTTGACCGTCGTCAAGCTCATTTTTGCTTTTCAAACTTTTTTACAACATCTTTACAAAAGGATCAAATTGATATATAATATAAAAATGAAACTAATTTTAGCAAGCAATTCCCCCAGACGCAAGGAACTGCTATCAAAACTTAATTATCAATTCGAAATCATCCCCTCCGTTGGCGAAGAGGTTTCCACAGCAAAACTTCCTGTGGACATTGCTAAAGAACTTGCCAATCGCAAAGCTTTGGAAGTGTTCAAAGCCCACCCCGATGCCGTTGTCATCGGTTGTGATACCGTTGTGGAAATTGATGGGCAACTGCTTGGCAAACCCGCAAGCGAGGCGGAAGCAAAACAAATGCTAACGGCTCTTTCCGGCAAAACTCATCAGGTGCACACGGGTGTTTGTATTGTGCACAAAATGGGCGTGTGGTTGTTTGCCGATACCACCGAAGTGGTGTTCAAATCTTTGAGCGACAAGCAAATTTTGGACTACATCGCAACTGGCTCCCCAATGGACAAGGCGGGCGCTTATGGCATCCAAGATAGCGGATTTGTCAGCCACATTGTCGGTAGCTACGATAACGTTGTTGGTTTCCCCACCGAGCGCGTTGGTCAAATTCTTGCAACAATCTTTGCAAAGTAGAAATTTGTAACAAAAAAATGTCAAAACTATGGTTGCCCATTGCAACCAATACATAACAAAGGAAAACGAAATGAAAAATTATCAACTGGTTTTTGACCTTGGATCTCAATACATTGCCGCAGGCCTCAAGCAAGATGGCTTTTTTGACAAAATCCCCACGTTGGTTGCTCACGGTGGCGCCGATGGCAAGGAAATTGTTGCCGTTGGTATGGAGGCATTGCGCATCCACAACACTAGCGCTGGCGCAACAAAACTTTCTCGTCCCATTTTGGAAGGTGCAATCATCGACGTTGACGGTGTAAAGGCGCTTGTCAAAAAACTTCTTTCACACGTTGTTAACTCTCGCGTGGCAAACTTGCACAATTATTCCATTTTGTGCGCAGTGCCCTGCGGAATGATCAGTTCGGACAAAAAGAACATCGAAAGTTTGTTTTTGGAATTGGGTGCAAAACAAGTTTCCTTTGTGGAAACTCCCATTGCCGATTCCGTCCAACTGTTTGGAGAGTTTAGATGTCGTCAAGGCGTAGTTGTGGATATGGGTTGCGACTGCGTGGATATTGCCGTTGTTGTGGCAGATTCCATCCTGTCCGGTTGCACGTTGTACCACGGTGGCAAGGCCATCACGGAGGAAATTTCCAAGCGTATCCGCGCCAAGTATATGGTGCAACTTTCCTTCGACCAAGCAGAACGCCTCAAACTTGATTGCGGTAGTTTGTTTGCCAACGACACAACCGTTGTTAGCGTTGTCGGCCAAAACGTCGAGCAAGGCACAATGGAAACCATTTCCGTAAGTTCTCGCGAAATCTACGATATCCTTTGCGACTTTGTCAAAAAGTACGTCCAAATTGTCCAAAGTTTGGTCAATGGTCTATCGGATGACATTCGCCCACTTGTTCGCAATAGCGGTGTGATGCTTTGCGGTGGCGTTGCAAAAACTCACGGTATCGACGTTCAAATGCAAACACAACTCAACATGCCAGTTTTCGTTGCCAACCAACCGGACAACGTAACCATCAACGGCCTTTTGCAAAAATAACAAGGGTAGTGCAATTTTTTTGCAGTAGCATCACAGTTTGGTGGCACTCCACAAAAACAGTAGTAGCGCACGGCTGGTAATGGTAACTAGCGACAAAAAAATTCAAAAAAATTATCTAAATAGTAATATTTACTACTTGACAACAGGTAGTTCAATATGATATAATTCAATCATCAAAAAAAATCTATGGAGGAAAAACATTATGGAATTCAAAGGTAGCAGAACAGAGCAAAACCTTATGGCTGCATTTGCTGGCGAAAGTCAAGCACGCAACAAGTACGATTTTTATGCATCCAAGGCTAAAAAGGATGGCTTCGAACAAATCGCAGCAATCTTCCAAGAAACAGCCTTGAACGAAAAAGAACACGCAAAATTGTGGTTCAAACTTTTCCACGGCATCAACTCCACATTGGACAACCTTTTGGACGCAGCCGCTGGCGAAAACTACGAGTGGACAGAAATGTACCGCGAGTTTGCTGAAATCGCCGATGAGGAAGGCTTCCACGATATCGCCGAACAACTTCGTGGTGTTGCCGCTATCGAAAAAACTCACGAAGAACGTTACCAAAAACTTGCTTTGGCAGTTAAGGGTGGTTCCGTGTTCAGCAAGGCGGAAGAAGAAGTTTGGGTTTGCCGTAACTGCGGTCACATCCACGTAGGCAAGGAAGCGCCAACTCTTTGCCCAGTTTGCGCTCATCCAAGAGCATACTTTGAACTTAGAAAGGAAAACTTCTAAAAAAGTTCCACAAAAACTTTGCACAGCCGTTTTGCTAGGGGAATTTTGCGCCCTTCAAAGTGGTGCAAGGTTGCAAGGTTTTTTGGCAAAAGTGTCATTTTTGTAGCAAAATGAGGCATTTTTGCGCCAAATTTCGACAAATTTCAGTCCCGAACGCTTCGGGACTGTCTTTGTAAATACTACCAATTTGCGTCAAAAAATATTTGCAAAAAAACTTGAAAAAATGTGCGAAAATTACTTGACACTTTTTGGATAGTATAGTAGAATAAGTAAGCTGTCCACTATGTGAACAGCGAAATGAAGCTTGAAAACAGAATAGAAGTACGAAATAAAACACAGTCAATTTATTTAGGATTTTAGCCAGCGGTTGAGAAACAACTCAACCAAAAGTTAACATAGTCAGATTAAACTTAAGAGTTTGATCCTGGCTCAGG
>JAFQSA010000001.1 GCA_017409765.1 Clostridia bacterium
GTGTTCGTCCTCGTAGATTTTGTATGAGGGAATTTGGCCGTTTACAATTTTACAAAAGATGCAGTTTTCCATAGTGATACCTCGCATAAATTGAATTTGATATGAGTTGATTTTTGCCCACGGAAACATTGATTTTTTGTGGGTAATTTGTTTGTGATTTTAGGGGAAAAGCGCGCGATTTTGCAGGGATTTTACGCAATTTTCTGTGTTATTTTTGCAGGAATTTTGCGCAAAAAACTACATTTTTCGCGGACACGTGGTTGATTTTTATAAAATGTTGAGTGAGAATTGATAGACTACAATCCCCCAGTCACTTTCGTGACAGCCCCCTTTACACAAAGGGGCCAATTGTAGCCATCAGCACAAAGAAAATCAATGCACGGAATTATTGAAAATGGTTAAGATTTGGTGGTAAGTTCACACTACTCCACTTTGCCCATTGCACCATCGAGATAAGGTTGTTCGATTGCAACATTTGCAAGTTCGCCAACCTTGGCATCCCCTGTGAAATACACGCGGAGATACTCCTTGGTGTAGCCCTCCCAAAGGCCATTACGTTTGCGTTCGCAAAGTACGCTTTGGGTTGTGCCAACGAACTTGTTAGCAAAGTTATCCTTGAGTTGCAATTTGATTTGAGAAAGTACTTCTACACGAGCAGTTTTTGTTGCGTGATCCACATCCTTCCAGTTGTAGGCAACGGTGCCTTCGCGTGGGGAATAAGGGAATACGTGTATGTCGGCAAAGCCAACTTTTTGTACAAACTCGCACGTTTGTTGAAACTCACTTTCCGTTTCGCCACAAAAGCCAACAATGATATCCGTTGTGATGCCTGCGGTGGGAAAATAGTTGCGAATTTTGACCACGTCCCCCAAAAATTCCTCTGTTGTGTACTTGCGGTTCATACGCTTTAGAACCGTGTCGCAACCACTTTGAAGGGACAAATGGAAGTGTGGACAAAAGTCAATTTTAGTGAGCGCTTGCAACAATTCGTCGGTGACAACGCGTGCCTCCAAACTACCCAAACGTATGCGTGTTGGGATGCCTTGAAGTGCCTCGAAAAGTTGCGTTAAGCTTTCGCCTGTGTGGCGACCGAATTGGGAGATATCAATGCCAATCAGCACCGTTTCCGCACAGTTGACGGATTTTACTTCCTCAACGATATCGGCAATACTACGGCTACGACTGCGACCGCGAAGATATGGCACAATGCAGTAGCTACAAAAGTTGTTGCAACCATCTTGAATTTTGACAAATGCGCGGGTACGTTCTTGCGTTGCGTGCATTTCGTGAGCATAGACGGATGGGATACTTTCCACATCGATGCCAACACGCTCGATTTCTTGGACGATTTGTGTTTTGTTTGCAACGCCCTTGATAAAGGTTACGTTGGCAATATCCTTGAATTGGTCGGCATTTTTTTGAGAGGCACAACCCACCACTACCACTTTGCAGTTGGGGTTGAGTTTGCGAGCGCGAGCAACAAGTTGGCGGGACTTTTTTTCCGCTTCGGCTGTGATTGCGCAGGTGTTTAGCACAAATACGTCGGCAGTTTTTAGGCCGTGAAAAGCAATGTGACCTGCTTGTTGAAGTTTAGCGATGATTTGGCCACTTTCGTAGAGGTTGGTTTTGCAACCGAGTGTGAATACTGATACTAACATACTACTTTGCGGACAGTTTCAAAGCGCGCCACTCGCCCTTTTGTTTGATTTCCAAAACATCAAACTTTTGGCTATAAAGTTCCACAATGCCATCAAGTTTGATATCGAGTATGCCAGAAAGAATCAACGTTGTGCCAGAGTGAACAACAGTGGAGATATCTTGGTAAAGTAGTTGCAAGATATCCGCCGTTAAATTGGCAAAAACAATGTTGAAAGTGCCTGTTGTTTTTTCCGTGAGGTTGCCTGTTTTGATGGAGCAAAGACCATCCAAGCCGTTGATTTGCGCATTGTGAAGGGCAACGTCCGTCGCTTGAACGTCGATATCCACTAGTTCAGCCGACTTTGCGCCCAAAAGAAGCGCGCAAAGGCCCAAAATGCCACTACCGCAACCAACGTCCAAAACTGTTTGGTTGGATAGATGCAAGTTTTCCAAAAACTCCAAGCACATGGAGGTTGTTTCGTGTTGACCGGTGCCAAATGCCACGCCAGAGTCCATCAAAAAGACGGTTTTGTCCGTTTCCACGCTTTGCCACTCGGGGCAAATGACGAGTTTTTCCGTTTCCAATGGGCGGAAGGTTTCCTTCCACTTTTCCACCCAAGCGTTGCCGTCCACCGTGCCAACTTTGATATCCAAACTGCCTGCGTTTACAAGATTGGACAGATTTTGGCGTAAAAAAGTGAGAACACTGTTTGTGTCCTCTACGTTGCAGTAACCTTTGACCATAACTTCGTCGGCGTACACCATGTCGGCAGAGTCGTCCTTGTAGTCCCAAGAGGCGTTTTGGTAAAGGTCGTTTTTATCTAAAATTGTAACACCATCTAGGCAAACTTCTTGCAAAAAGTAGGCAACAACCTCGGCATTTTCGCTGTTTGTGAAGACGGTGATTTCAGTAAAATCCATAAGTTTGTTCCTACTTAATCAAAATGTCGATCAGGCGCTTGGCGTTTTCCCACTCGCGCTTGTTTAGTTCGTATTGTTGTTTGCCACGCTCGGTGATTGTGTAGTATTTGCGTTGTGCGCCGATGTTGTCGCCCCAAAAGCCTTTGATACACTCCATGTCCTCCAAGCGGTGGTATGCAGAGTACAAGCTTTGCTCGTTAGGGATGTACAAATTGTTTGTCTTTTGTGCGATAAATCTGCGGATTTCGTTACCATATTTGGTGCCATCCATCAATGCGGAAAGCACAAACGTATCGATATGACCGCGAAGTAAATCACTGGAAATGATGCTCATCTTTTGTTTCTCCAAATTTCTATGTCTGGCATATATGATACCATCTAAAAATGCTTTTGTAAAGTGCAAAATTGAAGAAAATATAAAAAATAAATAATTACTTTTTTGTTCACATTTGTGGAACTCGTGAAACAATTTTGCCATAATTTAGCCACAAATTTAGGTTTTTGCGTCCACCACCACGAAAAAACACGAACTTTTTGAAAAATCGCAGACACGTGTGCTGTTTTGAAAAATTTGTCGTAAATTTACTATGTCAGATATAACTTTTTTATGTCAAAAATGTTTCAAAAATGAAAATGCACCTACTGTTATTTCGCTATTATATGTGATATAATTACTAAGTTAAACAATAGGACTTGGTTGCAACCATTTGAGATGAACATTGACGGCAATTGACAACACACAACAAGATTGTTGATTGATGAAAAATCAAGTCCAAAGGAGGGCCTATGAAAAACTACGACGTTGTTATCGTTGGGGCATGCACAGCCGGAACCTACTTTGCGCATTTGCTTGCAAAAGAAGGTTTGAAGGTGCTTGTTATCGACAAGGATAGCGAGCAAAACTTGTGCAAAAGACTGGACATTTTCCACTTTACAAGGGACAGCTACGATCAATTTGATATCCCTGTTTCCGGCGATGGGGATGCCGAATGGGTGCACGACTTTGACTTGTGCCTTTCCAAGTCGGCACTAGACAACCATCCAAAGAAATCGCACACCAAAGTGGCAGTTATGCATTTGCCGTTGTTCATCAAGCGTTTGCGCGAGCGTGCAATTTCCGCAGGGGTGGAATTCCACTTTGAAGAAAGTTTTGTAGATGTTGTGTACAACGATCAAAAACAAGTTTGCGGAATTACCACCACCAAGGGCTACTACGACGCACGTCTTGTGGTGGATGCAAGCGGTATTCCATCCGTTGTTCGCAGAAAAATTGAGGACGACTACATTGAGAGCTTCGAAATCACTCCACGCGACAAGTTTTACGTACTATTGAAGTACGTGCAACTGAACAATCCTGATGACAAGGTGGAACTATCTACAAGTTGGCCCTACTACAAGGGTTGGATTGCTCCACAACACAACAAATCGGGCGCAATCATTGGTGTGGGCGCAAACATTTCCTACGACTACGCCTACAAGTGCATGGACAAGTTTGAAAAAGCCATCAAACTGCCAGAGTACACTCTGCAATACGAAGAAAAGGGTTGCACGCCCTACTGCCGTCCACCACTATCATTTGTTACGGATGGCTTTATGGTAATTGGCGATGCGGCATGCCTGACAAAACCATGGAATGGTGAGGGTATCCCATCGGCGTGGGTACAATGCACTCCTGCGGCGAAAGTTGTTGCAAAGGCGCTTAGCGATGGTAAAATTGCCACCAAAGAGGACTTGTGGGACATCAACGTGCTTTACCAACGCGGGGAAGGTGCAGAATATGCCGGCACGCGCGCTATGCTGATTGGCGCTGTCAACATGAGCGCAAAGGACAATGACTACCTGTTTGCCAACGACATTGTGTTCTGCGATGACGACAAAGGACCAAATCCCAACGTTGTTGGAACGTTACTAAAAGGCGTGTTTAGCGGAAAGTTTAGTCTTGGCGGACTAATATCCTTGATGAGCGCATCCAACAAAGGGGAGAAACTCAAGAAACACTATCAAAAATACCCCGAAAGCCCAGCGGGTTATCACAAGTGGGCAAAAACGGCTTTGAAGCTGTGGAAAAAGGTAGGAACAATGGCGGACACCGTCAAAGATGCCTAGAAGGAGCAAGTTATGAAAAAAGAGGGTAGAAAAGTAGGCGCAATGGCCAGTTGGAAGTTTTGGCTGGTTGTTTGGGGCATGGGTATTGCCGGACAACTTTGCTGGAACATGGAAAACCAATGGTTCAACACATTTGTTTACGCAAAGATTGGTCAAGACGTTGATATCGTTAACTGGATGGTAATACTGTCCGCATTTGTGACAACAATTAGTACGTTTGTGTTTGGTACAATGGCTGACCGCCAAGGCAAACGCAAAAAGTTTGTTTCCATCGGCTACATCATTTGGGGTGTTGCCACAATTTTGTTTGGCACTACCGAGTTTATTGTAAAAGACCACAATAGCGCATCCGCCGCATCTGCCGTTGCAGTTGCTGGTGTTTTGGTAGTTCTTACCGATGCGGTGATGTCCTTCTTTGGTTCAATGGGCTACGACAGCGGTTTTAACGTTTGGCTCAACGACCACACCGACGACAGTAACAAAGGCCAAGTAGGTGCAGCACTTGCAGCGTTGCCTATCTTTGGTACCATTGTTGGCACACTTTTGGGTGGCGCATTGGTAGATAGCGGTAATCCAACTGCAGGAACTGATGCATACGATCCATCGCTTGGTAACTATCAACTTTTGTTTTGGGCAATGGGATTGTTTGTGATTGCAATGGGTGTGATTTCCCTGTTTATGATGAAAGACCATCCTACACTTGTACCACACAAGCAAGGCACATTCTTTGCGCAACTGACAGAAGCGTTCAACTTCAAAAAACTCAAAAACAATCCAGACAACAAGGAAATGCTACTTGCCAACTTGGTAGTTTGTGCGTTCTTTATCCCATTTAACTTCTACTTTGTTCACATGGGCAACTGGATTATTTACGATATCGGTTTTACATCCGGCGATATGGGACTTATCCAAGGTATTCCACTTTTGTTTGCTGTTTTGGTGACAATTCCTTTCATCAAGCTCATCAACAAGGACAAAATCCCCCTTGTAACACTTATCGCTGTTATTTGCAACGCCGCTGGCCTAATCCTTATCGGCATGTTTGTAAAAGATAGCACATGCGTTGACACAAGTAGCGTGTTTGCACTACGCAACATCCCAATTTTGGGTTGTGTGTTCTTGGTGGGTGTTGGATACGTTCTCATCACACAAGCGGGTATGATTTGGGTACGTGGTTTGTTCCCCGAAGAAAACAAAGGTCAATTTGAAGGTATCCGCGTGTTGTTCTTTACGTTGATACCAATGCTCATTGGTACGCTGATCGGTGGCGCAATCATCAAGGAAACTGCACAAAGTGGCACTCCTAACTACGACGACTACGGCATGCTTGTAGAAGTTCCTCAAGAAAACTTGTTCTTGATTGGCGGTTTGGTTGTACTCATCACATTGATTCCACTTGTGTTTGCAACAAAACTTTACAACAAGCGTATTGCTCAAAAGAAGGCGGCTCAAGCCCTTGTCGATGCAGTAAACAATACAACGGAACAATAGTATCGCTATGCAAAAACAAATTACGGAAAAATGCGCACTTCTAAACAAAAACGGCACTTTGGCCGTGAAAGGGTACGCAACAAAAATGAATATTGAGTACAATCGTAAGTATGCAAAAAGTTTCCCTTGCAAATTGAAGGAGTGGATATTCTACCAATTTGTGAAGGACCACTACGCTGTGCAACTGACAATTGGACACTTGACATACGTGTGCTCGGTAACGGCAACTGTGATTGACCTTGATACTGGCAAAAAGTGGGAAGTAAACTCCATGCGCGCATTGTACTCGGCAAAACTCGACCGCGATCCCGAAGGGGAATCCTTCAACGAATACAAAGCAAAAGACTTCTACATGAGTTTTGAAGTTACCAAAACCGAGCGCATACTGTACTTCAAGGGTAAAAATGACAAGTTTGCCGACGTGGAAATAAAGATTGTTGCCGACAACGACATCGACAACGAAAAGATGGTTATTGCTACACCATTTGCCAAAAAAACTCAGTTTTACCTCAACTACAAGGAAAACTACTACAATGCCAAAGGGTTTGCAAGGTTTGACGACTTTGAACTGGACCTTGACGGCGCAACCGGGCTTGTGGACTGGGGACGTGGCGTGTGGCCATTTAGTCACGAGTGGTTTTGGGGCAACATGTCTACACACATTGATGGCGTGCCATTTGGTTTCAACATTGGTTGGGGATTTGGCGATTTGTCCAACGCTACGGAAAACATGTTCTTTGTGAACAAAAAGGCGTACAAAGTGGGACATTTGAACGTGGACCGTGACACAAGCAACTACATGGCGCCATGGCATCTGTGGGATGACGAAGGCACGATTGAGTTGTTTTTTAAGCCAATTTTTGATAATTACACATTCAACAAAGTGTTGTTTGTGGATACCCATTGCGACCAAGTTTACGGCAATTTTGATGGTTGGGTCAAAACGGAAAATGGCAAGTTGGAAATAAAGGACAAGTTGGCTTTTATCGAGCATGCGGTAAACAAGTGGTAAGGAAAAGTATTATTACGAGGGGTGAACACATTGTTTTGTAAACAATCCCCCAGTCAGCCTGCCGACAGCCCCCTTTACACAAGGGGGCCTTTGTTTTGGTTGAAAAAAGTGTTAGATGTCAATTCCACAATTCCTAATGAAATATACATTGAATCACAAATCTCTCAACTGCGGTTGGGAGATTTTTTTGTTGTATTTTCAATGTTTTACGGGCGGATATGGAATCCGCCCCTACGTTATGAATGATTGTGGATAAACACAGTTCGATAGAAATGAATCGGCGGGAGCAAGCCACCCGCCCTACGATTTGATTTATTACAGATTGATTGGGTTTGTGTTGATATGCGGGACGCCAAGGATGTCGTCCCCTACGATGTGGTTGGATGTAGTTGGTACAAAAAAAGTGCAATTGATATCAATATGTTTGGCGGACGAGCACAGCTCGCCCCTACGATGTGGTAATACAAAATTGATTGATGTGTTACGATATGGATTTGCGGTTATTGCATATTATTTCTTTGAAAAATTTTGCTAGATTTTGTTATAAATTTGCCGTTCCAAAAGTTCCTTTATATAATTATAAATAAAAATTATAGGTTTTATCTTTAATTTTGTTGTTGTTGGGGTTGACTTTATCCACAAAAGTGTTTATAATTGTTTTGTATGTGGTGAAAGTTGGCATTTACTCAAATGAAACTACACACAAAACAAATATTACAATTTTTTTATTGGAGGAAAAACAATAATGGCAAAGAGAACTATTGACGGTAACACCGCTGCCTCTCACGTTGCGTATGCTTTTAGTGACGTTGCTGCGATTTACCCTATCACTCCTTCTTCTCCTATGGCAGAAGTTGCCGACGAATGGTCTGCCCAAGGTAGAACTAACTTGTTCGGACAAACCATCAAAATTGCAGAAATGCAATCGGAAGCTGGCGCAGCTGGTGCAGTACACGGCTCACTTGTAGCAGGCGCTTTGACAAGCACATTTACAGCAAGTCAAGGTTTGCTCCTCATGATCCCTAACATGTACAAAATCAGCGGTGAATTGCTTCCATGCGTATTCCACGTTTCTGCACGTGCTTTGGCTGCACACGCTCTTAACATCTTCGGTGATCACTCCGACGTTATGGCTTGTCGTCAAACTGGTTTTGCAATGATTGCATCCAACTCCGTACAAGAAGCAATGGACTTGGCATTGGTTGCTCACCTTTCCACATTGGAAGCAAGAGTACCATTCCTTCACTTCTTTGACGGTTTCCGTACAAGTCACGAAGTAAGCAAGATTGAAGAAATCTCCTACGACGATATGGCTAAGTTGTTGGATATGAAGTACGTTGACGCTTTCCGCGCTGGCGCTTTGAACCCTGAACATCCACAACAACAAGGTACTGCTCAAAACCCAGATATCTACTTCCAAAACAGAGAAGCTGCAAACAAGCACTACCTTGCTACTCCTGCAATTGTTGAAAAATACATGCAACAAGTTGGCGAACTTACAGGTCGTCACTACAACTTGTTTGACTACGTTGGTGCACCCGATGCTGAAAAAGTTATCGTACTTATGGGTTCTGGTGCTGACGCAGTTGAAGAAACCGTTAACTACCTTGTAGCTAGAGGCGAAAAGGTTGGTGCAATCAAAGTTCGTTTGTACCGTCCATTTAGCGCTAAACACTTTGTTGACGCTATCCCTGCAACAGTTACTAAGGTTGCTGTTCTTGATAGAACAAAGGAACCAGGTTCTCTTGGTGAACCACTTTACTTGGACGTTGTTGCTGCTCTTGCTGAACTTGGCAGAAAGATGGACGTTGTTGTTGGTGGTAGATACGGTCTTGGTAGCAAGGAATTTACTCCTTCCATGATTTTGTCCGTATACAAAAACCTCGATGGCGAAAAGAAGAACCACTTTACTGTTGGTATCAACGATGACGTTACTAACACAAGTTTGCCAGTTGACGAAATGATCGACGTTGCTCCTGCTGGAACAACACGTTGCAAGTTCTACGGTCTTGGCTCCGACGGTACAGTTGGCGCTAACAAGAACTCCATCAAGATCATTGGTGACCACACAGATTTGTACGCTCAAGGTTACTTTGAATACGACTCCAAAAAGTCCGGCGGTTTGACAGTTTCTCACCTTCGTTTCGGTAAGAACCCAATCAAATCCAGCTACCTTATCGACCAAGCGGAATTTATTGCTTGCCACAACCAAAGTTACGTAACACGTTACGACATTTTGGCTGACGCAAAAGATGGCGGTACATTCCTCTTGAACTGCATCTGGTCTGACGAAGAACTTGAAAGAGAACTTCCAGCATACATGAAGAACCAAATTGCTAACAAGCACTTGAAGTTCTACACTATCGACGGTCTTCACATCGCATTGAAGGCAGGTTCTGCTAAGTCCACAAACGTTGTTTGCCAAGCTGCATTCTTCAACCTTGCAAACATCATTCCTTACGCTGAAGCAGAAAAATACATGAAAGAAGCTGTAGTTAAGTCCTACGGTAAGAAGGGTCAAAAGGTTGTAGAAATGAACTGGGCGGCTATCGATGGCGCTATCGCTGGCCTCCACGAAGTTAAAGTTCCTGCTCATTGGGCTACAACAACTGAAGGCGCTGCTCTTCCTGAAGCATCCGAAAACGAATACTTCGAATCCTTTGTTCGTCCTATCGTTTCTCAAAAGGGTAACAGCCTTCCTGTATCCGCATTTAACCCAGCAGGTATCGTTCCTACTGCTACAACACAATACGAAAAACGCGGTATCGCAGTTAACCTCCCATCTTGGGACGTTACAAAGTGTATCCAATGTAACCAATGTGCATTTGTTTGTCCACATGCTGCAATCCGCCCTGTTTTGGTTGACGAAACAGCAGAGTTGCCAGAAGCATTTGCAACAAAGCCAGCAATTGGTGTTAAGGGTGCTAAGTTCCGTATCCAAGTAAGTCCACTTGACTGTACTGGTTGCGGTAGCTGCGCTAACGTTTGCCCATCCAAGGAAAAGGCTCTCGTTATGACTCCAGCTGACAAAGTTCACGAAGAAGAAAACTACAAGTTTGCTCAAACTGTTAAGAAAGTTGAAAGCACACTTAACCCAGCAACAGTTAAGGGTAGCCAATTCAAACAACCTTTGTTCGAGTTCTCTGGCGCATGTGCTGGTTGTGGTGAAACTCCTTACGTTAAACTTGTTACACAACTCTTCGGCGAACAAATGATGGTTGCTAACGCAACAGGTTGCTCCTCCATCTACGGTGGTTCTGCTCCTACTTGCCCATACACAGTAAACAAAGACGGTCATGGTCCAGCTTGGGCTAACAGTTTGTTCGAAGACAACGCTGAATTCGGTTTCGGTTACCACTTGGCAGTAAGCCAACGTCGTAACAAACTTAAGGAAGTTGTTGAACAACTTGTTGCTATTTGGGAAGAAAAAGGCAAGAACCCAGAAGGTGTTGCTGCTGCTCGCGAATGGCTTGAAGGTTTTGATAACACAGCTAAATCCAAGGCTGCTGCTGAAAAACTTGTTGCTAACTGCCAAGCACACGCTGATTGCCAATGCTGTGGCGAACTTATCGCAGAAGTTTTGAAGAACAAAGATATGCTCGTTAAGAAGTCCATTTGGATCTTCGGTGGCGACGGCTGGGCATACGACATCGGTTACGGCGGACTTGACCACGTTCTTGCAAGTGGCGAAGACGTTAACATCCTTGTTATGGATACCGAAGTTTATTCCAACACAGGTGGTCAAGCTTCCAAGGCATCCCCAACTGCTGCTGTTGCTAAGTTTGCTGCTGCTGGTAAGCGCACAAAGAAGAAGGACCTTGGTATGATGGCTATGAGCTATGGTTACGTTTACGTTGCTCAAGTTGGTATGGGTGCAAGCCAAGCACAACTTGTTAAAGCGTTGACAGAAGCTGAAGCATACAAGGGACCATCCTTGATCATCGCTTACGCTCCATGTATCAACCACGGTATCAACATGGGTAAATCTCAAGAAGAAATCAAACGTGCTGTTGATTGTGGTTACTGGCAACTTTACCGTTACAACCCAGATCTTGTTGAACAAGGTAAGAATCCATTTACACTTGATAGCAAAGATCCAACAGGTAGCTACCGTGACTTCATCATGAGTGAAACACGTTACGCATCCTTGGCAAAGACAAAGCCAGAAGTTGCTGACCAATTGTTTGATCAATCCGAAGCGGACGCTCTTGGCAGAGTTGCTAAGTACAAGAAGCTTGCTGGTCAAGAATAATTGTTTGTAACAAAAAAATTGTAATAAAAGACAGGTAGTGAAATTTCACTACCTGTTTTTTTTGTGGGTTTTTGATATTTTATTTGCGGGAGTGGTTGCAAGATGCGGGCGGATATGGAATAGGCCCCTACGATGTGGCAATACAAAATTGATTGATGTGTTAGTATATTGTTGTTTAGTCAAATTGGCGGGCAGTCGGGGACGCCTGCCCCTACAATCAAGTCGGCGGGAGCAAGCCACCCGCCCTACGATAGCATTGTTGCGTGATGATTGGCTGGTGGCAGTATGCGGGCGGATATGGAATCCACCCCTACAATTATCTTCCACATTTGATTGTCGATAGTACAACAAAAAAGCTCTCAACGGTTGTTGAGAGTTTTGGTTTTGGATAGAGTAGTTGAATATTATATGCGAAGTTGACTTGCAATGTTTTGGTGTGTCAATTTGCTTATCTTTCAAACGGACGATTGAAGGAACCAATTTCAATCAGGTTGCCTTCCGGATCGGCAACATAGCAGGTGCGTTGGCCCCATGGCTCGGTTGTGGGTGCCATCACGGGTTGTGCGCCTTGGGAAATCACCCTTGCGTACTCGGCATCCACTTGCTCGAATGTGTCCACATACAGGGCGATTTCGAAATGGCCATTGAGTCCATTGAGATATTTGTAGTTTTTGTTGGTAAGTTTTTCGAAATTTTTACGCTCGTACAACATGAATAGCGTACCATCTTTGATGAGATACACGTTTGTGGCGTTTTCGCCCTCGGTGATATCAAAACCAAGCACGTCCCTGTAAAAACGCACCATTGTTGGCATATCGTTAACAAGCAGTCCCAAGCCGTCAAGTTTCATTGGGTTACCTCCAATAAAAGTGTTTGTTTTGTTAATTGTAGCGCAAAGTTTGTGTTTTGTAAACTCCTTTTGAGATATTGGGCAAACAAACTGCAAATTGCGACTATGTTTGTTGGATTTGCGGACGACCACAGGTCACCCCTACGATAACATCAGTTGCGGTTTGATTAGGTTTGTGGTTAGATGCGGGACGCCAAGGATGTCGTCCCCTACGATGTGGTTGGATGTAGTTGGTACAAAATGTACGGTTGATAAATGTTTGCGGGCAGTCGAGGACACGGGCCCTATGTCACAAAACAGCAATATTTTTGCAAGAAATCAAATAGATTTTGGTAAATGTTAAACAAAAAAAACTCCCAACGATTGTTGAGAGTTTTTGTTTTTTGAGTTGTTCGTGCGCACAACTCCAGCAGATTTTTCCCCAAACTGGGAGATTATCTCTTGGAGAATTGTGGAGCTTTACGAGCCTTCTTAAGACCGTACTTTTTACGTTCCTTCATACGTGGGTCACGTGTCAAGAAACCATTCTTTTTGAGAACGGACTTGTCTTCGCCTGCAACAACAAGTGCGCGAGCGATACCATGACGGATTGCGCCTGCTTGACCTGTGTAGCCACCACCGATAACGTTTACTTCAACATCGTACTTAGACAATGTTTCTGTAGCTGCAAGAGGTTGACGAACGATGTACTTGAGTGTGTCAAGACCGAAGTATGTGTCGATATCACGCTTGTTGATTGTGATTTGGCCATTGCCACCTGGAATCAAACGAACGCGAGCGATGGACTTCTTTCTGCGACCTGTACCCCAGAATTGAACCTTTTTCTTAGAATTGATCTTTGCCATTGTAATAACCTCCTACTATTTCAACACAAGAACTTCGGGGCATTGTGCCTCGTGTTTGTGTTCAGCGCCTTTGTAAACGCGAAGTTTGGTGAGCATTTTTCTACCAAGACTGTTGTGAGGAAGCATACCCTTTACAGCCTTCATTACTGCAAAATCACTACGTTCAGCCATGAGCTTGCGGTATTGAACTTGCTTGAGGTGACCTGGACGTGGGGAACGACGAACGTAGAGTTTGTCTTCCAACTTGTTACCTGTCAAAACTACTTTGTCGCAGTTGATAACGATAACGTAGTCGCCTGTATCAACGTGAGGTGTAAATGTGGGCTTGTTTTTACCACGAAGGATGGATGCAACTTGTGTAGCAAGGCGACCAAGCACCATGCCGGATGCATCTACAACGTACCATTTTCTTTCAACGGCTTCTGCTTTAGCCATAAAAGTTTTAATCATTTTAGTTTTCTCCTAATATTTAAGTTTGTTTGCTGTTCACGGTTGAGTAATTACTGCCAGTGGAAATGCAGTTTAGACCATGCAGAGCTTAAAATACAAGGCCGAACTACTCACAGCTTATCAATTATACAAAATATGCCCCATTTTGTCAATCAAAATGAGGCATGTTTTACATCTTTTTGAGATAAATTTTGAAGGTATTTTGCTAAAACTTGCAACCTTTTGCGCAAGGGAAAAACTGGTGGATTTCGCGTTGTGTTTTTGTTAATTTTCCAACTTTTGTAGTCTGTTGAATACAATTTGATTTGCCAACGTCATGCAAATGAACAACAGGTATTCGGCAATGTTTTCCAACACAGGGATACCCATCAACAAGGTACTTACAAGCACAGCAACAATAAAGCCAAGCCATAGCCAATTGGCGTGCTTTTTGTAGATTACGTAGCCACTGGCAATATCAAAAATGTACGAGTAGGCAAACATTGGACCAAGAAAGGCTGTGGCATAGCCTGTGATACCGCTATCAGGGAAGATTACGCCCAGCAAAATGGTGGCTAAAAACACACCAACCAAACTAAAGCGGAAATACTTCATACTGCGCATTAGCGGATGTTTTATTTCCTTGATGGAACACTTTTGCGCTTCGATGTAGTCGGTTGTTTCCTCGCCTTTGTCGCTTAATTGCGCATCTATTTCCTGCCTGTACAGAACGAACTTTTCGTCGTTAGAGTGGCGTAGTTTGTGTAAAAACACTTTGTGCTTTACGTGGACGGCAACGTTGACTACGGAAAATACCCACAAGACGATGATTGCACCACCATCCAAAAGAGCCGAACCAAAAGTTTGGCAACTGGGCACTATCAAAAAGAAAAATATAAGGGGAATAATTACCGCAACTAAGCACCAAATGATAAAATTGACGTTGCGCGACAAAAACATGTTTAGAGATTTTTTCTCCGCCTTTGTAAGCGGGGTGTAAC
>JAFQSA010000037.1 GCA_017409765.1 Clostridia bacterium
ATCGGTTTGCCCGCAGTAACACCAAACATCAACGGCATCATCACGCTGTTTTTGTGTGGCGTGTTCTTTGCAGTGTTTGTAGCGGCTGTTATCTATCAACATCGCGTAGCAGTTGTGGCAGGCAGAAAACCATTCTCTTTGAAGATGATTGGTGCCTACGTAATTACTGCATTTGTATGCTTGGCACTTTCCGTGGGTATTGGTATCTTGATTCAAAGCCCAATCACGGTGGAAAATTTGAACATTTTGCTTAGATATTTGTTCAACACAATTGTGCTTTCCGCATTGATCTACGCAGTTTTGTTTGTTGGTATTGGTTCCATAGTTATGCTTGTTGTTAACTTTATTTTGATTGACAAGCCATTTAGAGGTACCGAACAAGACGAACCTGTCTTTGATGATGACGATATCCACGACGTTTCTGGCAGTTTTGACGTTGACGCTAACTCCAGTCAAACAGGCGCAGTTGGTGGCGCTGGTGGCTCTGGTAGTGGCGAAGGCGGTGGTGGCGCTGGTGGCCAAACCATGAACCTTGGCGACCGCGAAAAGGTATTCCCCGAACTTTCCAGCATCGACAACAAGTACGATGGTTTTGATGCCATCCCAGTTGATAGCGACCCAGTATCCTTGGACGAACTTGCAACAGGATTTAGAAATTTCCTTGCAAAGAACCATCAATTGTACTTTGATATTGACACAATCCGCTTCTTTATCAGCGGTTTTGGTGCATCCCACTTCGAAATTTTGGAAGGTTTGTCCGGTACAGGTAAGTCCTCCTTGCCAAGATACTTTGCTAAGTACGTTAACGGTAACGTTTTGTTTATGCCTGTACAAGCAACATGGCGCGACAAGACAAGCATTTTGGGATTCTTTAACGAATTCTCCCAAACCTATTCCGAAACGGAGTTCTTGACAAAGTTGTACGAATCTGCATACAACACCGACGAAGTGAACATCTACGTATTGGACGAAATGAACATCAGCCGTGTAGAATACTACTTTGCTGACCTCCTTTCCGTACTTGAGTACCCAGTTGAAGACTGGAAACTTAAGATTATGAACGTTCCACACACATTTGTTCCACCAATCAAGTTGGAAGATGGTTACGTTCGCATCCCTGAAAACAGCTACTTCGTTGGTACAGCCAACCGAGATGACAGTACGTTTACTATCACCGACAAGGTTTACGACCGTGCCATCACTTTGGACTTCGAAGCGCGCAACACACCATTCAAAGTTGACCACGAAGTTTCTTCCATCCGTCTTTCCGGATCCTACTTCCGTCAATTGTTCAATGATGCAATTGCAAACGGAACACACCTCACCGAAGAGGACAAAGCCAAGTTGGACAAGGTTATCAACTTTGTTTTCGACAAGTTTGACCTTACAATCGGTAACCGTATCATGAACCAAATCTACAACATCGTTCCTGTGTTTGTCGCTTGTGGCGGTACAAAGGAAGATGCGCTCGACTTTATGCTTTGCAAAAAGTTGTTTGCCAAGTTGGAAGGCCGTTTCGAAGAGTACGTAAAAGTAGCCCTTAGCGAAACGTTGAGCTTGATCCGCAACGTGTACGGCAAAGGCGTGCTCAAACGTTGCGAAAGAGTTTTGGAAAAGATCGAAAGATCTTTGTAATTTGGTGTAGTTGCTACATCTATCAACATTGTTATCTACTACATATCGGCGTTTGTGCGACAAATTTTTGACCGCGTTGCACAGCGCTGAATAGTGGTGTAAAATTTCAAAAAACACACCACGTGTAGCCAAAAAATTGAAAGTAACTGGAGTCTTTTTATGAGAAGTGTCGAAAAAGTTTCATTGCAGGAATTCGTTTCCGATATGAAAGATTACTGCGTGAGTTATCCAACTGGTCTGGATTTTTATTCCAATCTGGACAAGTTGCCAATGAACTCATTGCAGTCCTTGTCATGCGAAAAAGACCAAGCATACCTCAAACAGGTGGATCGCATTTTGCGTATCATCATGTCCATTGTTGCACACCCACACATCTCCAACAAACGCGAGGAAATTGTAACTCGTATCGAGCAAGCAAAACAACTTTCCGAAGAGGAGTTTAGGCGCGTTTTGCAAAGTGGCAACATGTGGAAACGTCACGATGACAAAATGGTGCCGGAAGAAGTCTACTACTACCAACACGTGGACGAACTTGCCATCTACGAAAATCAATTTATTTGTTTGCTAATTGACTTACTAGACAAAGATTTGGCAATGTATGGCGAGTTTTACATAGCGTTGCTACCAAGCTACACCGAGGACCATCCCGAAATGATCTCCGGCGAGGAGTCGCAACTTGTGTTGCGTCAAATTGACAGACTTCGCAAACGCATCAGTTTCCTCAAGAATACCCATTTCTACAAGGAAGTTAGCAAAGTTAGACGTATCTCTCGCAACATCCAACGCACAAACATCTTGCTAAAGGACAATTTGTACAAGCAAACTTTCCGTTTTTACAGACAGTTTATCAGTTACGAAAACGAAGGCGTAGTGTACGAGGATTTGCAAAACTTCTACTTTGTTTTGATCCTCAAAGATTTATTCAAGCGTGGGTTCAAGTTTGATGGTTCTGCAACTGTGTTCGGCAAGCCCGTTTGGAATTTTGTTGGCGAACAATTCAAAATCAAGTTGACGTTCGACCAAAGCAAATTTGGTTTCGACTTTGTAATTGCCGACCAATATAGCAACACGTTGGCTCGTCACTTGTTGCTGTTGTCCCCAACAATCAGCTTTTCCGAAGTACGCAATCCCGAAGTTGACGTTTGGGATACTGTTGACGCCCTTTCCTTGTGGAACTGCGTCGATATGCAAGATAGTGTAAAGCGACCTATTGAAAAGCCTTTGAGTGAGGCTCAATTGGTAGCAAACTGGTTGGATAACAAACTAGCACATACCATTGCAAACGAGGACGTGTACAGTCACTATTGCCCCGTATGCAAAAGCAAAAATATTGATATCAAGGATGGTTTGCATGTCTGCATGAAGTGCAAATCTCACTACGTATTTACTCGCAATAAAAACAGCAACACAGTTTTGTGGTTCACAAAACTTCGGAGAGCAAAATGAGTGTAAACGAAAACAACAATCAAACAAAAACGCCTTCTATTGTCATAACGGAACTACACAAGTCCTATGGCAAAAAGCAGGTGCTAAAAGGCCTCAACTTGGAAGTTTTTCCCGGTGAGTTGTTTGGCTTTATCGGTAAGAACGGTATTGGTAAATCTACCACAATCGACTGCGTTATTGGTAGCAAAAAGTTCAATTCTGGTACTATCACGTTGAATGGTTACGACATCAAGGCAGAACCCTTGCTTGCAAAGTCACAATTTGGCTACGTTGCAAGTGAGCCATCCTGCTACGACGTTATGACAGGCTACGAGTACTTGGAGTTTATTGCTAGTATCTACAACGTTTCCGAAGGCGATTTTGTTCGCAACATGCGATATCTCTGCAATCGTTTGAAACTAGACCAAAAGGAACTTGGCAACCGAATTGCCAACTACTCCCACGGTATGAAACAAAAACTTTGCTTGGTGGGTAGCCTGCTTTACAACCCATCCATTTGGATTTTGGACGAACCAACCGTTGGTTTGGACATCATGGCGGTGGAAGAACTCAAACGCATGATGCGCGAATACGCAAATCATGGCAAAACAGTTTTTGTAACCTCTCACAACATCGACTTGGTTAGCCGACTTTGCGACAGAGTTGCAATCATCAATGAAGGTCAAGTAGCGGTGCTGTACGACCTCAACAAAGAACCTAACCGCCGTTTGCACCTATCTCGTGCATTTATGAAAATTTACGGAGAAGAAGAGTAACTCAATGATCAATCTACTGATAAAAGACTTTAGACTTATGTTCGGAAATAAACAGAGTGCGTCACAACGTATCATCTCTGGTATTTTTTCCGTACTGTTTTTTGTGGCTTTTATCGTGATTGAAGTGTTTTTGTTCCGTACAATTCTCAAAACAATCAAGGATATCAAGTATGCATCTACTGCATTTTTGACCGTTTTCCTACTTATCACAACGATTTTTATCACAATTGGTAACCTTTTCCAAGCAAAAAGACTGTTTTTTGACGCAAAAGATATCGAACAACTGTCCAATCGCCCAGTATCCAACACTCAAATCATCATGTCCAAGTTGTTGTACTTGTTTTTGATACACTATGCAACAAGTTTGATGTTCGAGTATCCACTTTTTGTGGCGTATGGCTTGTTGGCTAACAAAATGCCAATGTTCTACTATTTGTGTCTGTTTTACCCAGTTGCAACGTTTTTCTTCTCGATGGGTGTTGCGTTGCTCCTTGTTTACCCATTGTGGCTGTTTACAAAGTTTATCAAACGCCATTTTTGGTTGGAAATGAGCGTTTCGTTGGTGTTAATTTGTGGTCTAACCATCGTCTATTCCTACGTTTTGGACATTTTCATCAAATTGGTTGCCAACAACGACCTGCTTTCATTGTTCTCGCAAGAGTCCATCAATGGCTTTATCAAATTTCAAAACTATGCCTTTCCTGTAAACTTTTTGGTAGATATTTTCTTCAACAAGCATGCAAGGGCATTGTTCCCATATCTATGCATATCCCTCGGCGTGTTTGCTTTGGGGCTTTCGGTGGCAATTTTTGCCTTCGGCGACGTTCGTAATATTTCCTCTAGTACAACGGTAAATCAAAAAGAACGTCCCTACAAGTCCACGTCAGTAACAACCGCGCTAATCAAAAAGGAGTTTAGCTTGATTGGCAAAAACTCCGATTTTATATTCAGTTACACAGGATTGCTAATCGCTCAGCCACTTTTGTTGTACTTTGTTACAAAGTCTATGAACACCGTGCTTGGCAGTGGCACAATCCAATACTTCGCAAAGCTTGTTCCAGGTCTTGTGGACTACGTTGACATTTTGCTGATGATGCTCTTTACCGTTATCATCAACCAAGGTGCAAACAGCTACATCACTATGGAAGAGCGTACTATCAAAAACATGAAGACAATTCCCGTACCATTTGGCAAGCAGTTGTTTATCAAAGTGGCAATCCCATTTGGGCTTTCCACAGTTTCGCTGATTGTCAGTTGTTTGGTTTTGTGGTTGACAAAAACAATAACATTGCAACTTGCTTTGTTCGCATTTCTAATTTCGGTAGTGCTGTTGTTTGTATTCCAAATCATTTCCCTTTGGGAGGAGTTGTCCATCCGTCACGGCAAACCACGTACATCATCAATGTCCACATTGTTTGCTTACCTTTTGCCCATTGTATATGCGGTTACCGCTATCATTTTGTCCTACACAGGCCTTCCAACAGCAGTCACTATTTTGGGCGGTCTTGGTGTTATCACGGTTATTGGCGCAGTTCCCGTAATCATTGTGTTTACGCGCGCCAATGATTTGTTCTTAAGTTTGGAGGCAATCAACTAATGAAAAAGAAAAATTTATTGGTGCTTCTGATGATTCCATTCTTGATTTCCACCCTTACCATAGTTTCGGTAAACATTACCTACGACTTGGTAGACGTGGATATATCCTACATCGAGTGGGACTACGAAGACATTGTTGCCTACCAAATCACAAACGAACTGATACCCTTAAAGGCAAAGGGTGTAAACCAACGTCACAACGAAGTAAGTTCGGGCAATAATCTTGTTTGGACTGTTGCAAATCAGGATGGAAGTCCTGACCCTTATGCTACAATTGTCAAACAAGGGGATAATTACTTCCTCAAAACATTGCTCGAAGGGGATGTTACAGTTACTTGTTCCAACCAAAAGGGCAACGTATCCCGTAGTTTTAGTTGTATCGTATTCAAGGATGGCTACATCTCTATCCGCCCAGCAATTGCAAACAGTCGTGTTGGCAAGGTGGACGAAACAATCTATATTGGCGAGTACGACTTCACACCAAGTGGCGAAAAGGGCAATGCATCTTTCGACATTGTTGTAGAGTGTCGTCCAGCAAGCGTTATTTCCAGTTTGTCACAAGAGTCTATTGCAATTTCCGACACGTTGACTTTGGATATTGATTGGGCTGATGCTCAAGAATCTCAAGGTGCTGTTCGTGTTATTGGTAGTGTAAATGTGGACGTTGCCAACTGGAACAAACAAAGTCCCAAGGCAAACATCACAGTAACGTCTACAATTGATACCTACAAACCTGGTGTTCTCGACTTCCAAATTGTTCGAGATGGCTACAACGTGTACAACTACCAACAACTGTTGGATTGCACAAACCGTTCATCAGAAGGCAAAATTGCTGTTTTGCAAGTATCATTTGATAGCGAACATAACTATGCTGACTACCTTGCTACAACTACCCATCAAGCAAAATACCAAAACGTAAAGTGTATGGGTGACCTAAATGGCGATGGTAAGGCAGACTTTGCTCTTGATAATGGCACAGTTGTTGCTGTAAAGACCAAGTACAACCACTTGTACATCGACCAATGGAACAAGGCAAACCCTAACTCCAAAATCAGTTTGGATGTACTAACAGGGCTTTACGTTCAAAAAGATTTCTACGGAAATGGACACTCCATCAACTTCCACGATTTGACTTACCCATCAAGAGGCGGTACTATCGTTGATGGTAATGCAACCCCTCCCGAACTTGCAGATGACGACTTGTTTAGGGGACCAAAGCCTTTCTACACAGTAGGTACACCAAGTGGCGAAGGTATCAACCTCATCACAATCTACGGTCAAGACAACTCTGGTATGTATGCGCGAGGCAACCTTGTTATTAACGACGTTTCCATGCAAAACTGCGATAACGATGGCAAACCACTTAGTTTTTTGGATACTGTTGGCACAGTTTTGGACGTCGACACCGATTTGGACGACAATCTCGAGCCAGACAGAGATGTTAAAGTTGTAGTACAAAATTGCCGACTTTCCAATGGCAAAAACGTTGTACGCAGTTTTAGTAGTAACTTGCTTTTGGACAACTGCATGCTATCTAACGCGCACAACTTCCTGTTCTTTACCGGCTCTAACAAGTTTGTTCAACCAGATGGTAACAAAACTCATTCGATCATTTCCAAGGAAGGAACAATTTCCACAACGCTCTACGACTATTTGAGCAAAAATGGCCCAGCCAATGCAATTTTGGACGACTACCTCGCTGCAAAGTATGGCGAAGGTCACGTCTTTAAGGATTCCGTTCAAATGCAAAACTGTTTGTATGGTACAAATGGCAAACTGAACCCTAACTCCATACAAGCGGCATTGACAACTAACTTGGCAGGTCAATTCAAGGGCGAAGCGGAAATCAAGGATTGCATCATGAACACATCGGGCATTGCAGCAATTGCAATGGAAAGTTTGTTCAATGGCCCATATCTGTTCAATAACAGCATTCCACACACCATTTCCGGTTTGTTCGATTTTGCTGGTAGTTTTGGTTTGTCAGCCTTCAACTGCTCCAATATTTCCGGCACATCTTACCCAGTAAAAGTGACACTTAGTGGTTCAACTAAGTTCTACGACTACAAGGAACTTAACAAGATTGATCTAAGCGGTTTGGTGCACGAAGATATTTCCGACTTCCTCAGTTTGTTTGGAAGTATGACGGGCAACAATAGCTACAACGTCACCATTGACGAAATTTTCCCTATCAAAAATCTCCTTAATAGATATGCTAACCAAAATGGTTACAAGGGAGAAAACGGCCAATACAAGGACAAGGTAAACATCCCAGTTGTATTCTACGGCGGTGGCGCAAACTACTCCGAGTTGACAATTGACGAGGGAGCAGATTTGTTCAACGACAGTTACATTGGTCTAAGAGAGGACACCGTGCAATCTGCACAAGTAAACCTTTTGGATAGATACATGTATTTGCCAAAGGTTTCTCCAATCGGTTTGGTTCAGCAACTTGCTCAAATCGACCTAGATAAAAATACACTTATAAAAACGGTAACAATCGTTACCGGTTACGAGCCATTTGAGTTTGTGTTTGTAAAGGGCACAGACTACTACGACGATTATCTGTCCAAGCAACCAACCAACCTGCTTGAACAACTCAAGAACAACGCAAAGTAGGAGGACTATGTTTATGCGTAAGACAATTCCACTAATAGCATTGCTAATTGCTATGTGCTTTATATTGACCGCCTGTGGTTCTTTTATGGAATGGGGCAACGAAGAGGAGCTAAAAATCGAAAGGATTGACAAACACACCGATGCAAATGGTGTTGTCTACATGGATATCTATTTCGTTGGCGAAGAAACTCCTCAAAGTATCCCATTGCCAAGCGGTGCAGATGGTACAAGTATTAGCTTCCAATCTAAATACATTCAGGACGAAGGCAAGACAATTGTAACTGTGTCCTTTAGTGATGGTTCTCCCGATCAAAAATTTGATGTAAAAGATGGTCAATCCATCACAAGTGTTTCCATTTCCGAAGGGGAAATTGGTATTGGCGACGTTTTGTGTTTCTACTGCGGTAATGATTTGGTTGGCGAAATCCCAATGTCCCAAATCAGAGGTAAGGATGGTGCAACTTGGTTGACAGGCACATCCGCGCCCGACAATGCAGTTGGCAAGGATGGAGACTTTTTCCTCAACACAGACAAGTTTGATGTCTACATCAAAAAGGGCGAAACTTGGACAACCGTTGGTAACCTTACTGGTGCAGGTATCGACAAGATAGAAACTTACGAATCTGCCGATGGTAATGGTATCAAAATTACCTACAACGAACAAAGTGGTTGGGAGCCAACAATCGTACTTTGCCCAGGTATTACAGATATCAATCTCAAACTTTCCGATGACAAAAAAGAATTTGTTTTTGAAGTCGTTTTGAGTAACGGTATCGTAGACGAAAATGGTGTCGCGCAAACTTTCAGCAAGGAATTTGCCATTGCCCGTTTCCCACAATGGGAGTCTGGCTCAAACTTCCCTAGCGAAAATGATGGTATCATTGGCGACTTCTACTTCTACGAACCAACCCAAACAATCTTGCACAAAAAGTCCACTGGTTGGGTAACAATCATCAGTTTTAACGAACTTTTGAACCAAGAAAACGACAAAGTTAACATAACGTTTGATGCTCTTGGTGGCAAAATGACAATCACAGGATTTACAAATCCTACCGAAAAGTACGAAATGACTGTTACTAAGGGATCATTTGTTCACTCCGACTTGATTCCAATCCCAACAAAGGATGGCTTTACATTTGGTGGTTGGTACACAGTACCTGATCCAAACCCACTTGTAAATGGTAGATTTACCGATATGGTACCAGTATCTCAAAATATCACATTGTACGCTTACTGGATTCCAAATGCAACTTCCAACTAAGTGAAAATACAAATTTGATACAAATAAATTACCTCTACGCATCAAAGGTGTGTAGGGGTAATTTTTGTATTGCAATTTTTTGAGCAAAGTGGTATCATTGTACATATCAATTGAAAGTTTTTTGTTTAACTACCACAACAAGTAAGGAGCAGGCATGGCAAAATCAATGAAAATAATATCCATAGTAACGTTGCTTTTGACGGTGTGCTTTGCATTGTTGTATATCCATTTTGGCAATGGCGTATTTTTGACCGTTGCAATTTCCACGGGAACAACCGCTTATCACTTTGTTTTTAGATTGCTTGTAGGATATTTCTTCGATGCCACGATGAAAAACAAAGCAAACTACAACAAGCGTTGGTTCCGTGTTGGCAAAGGGGAGCTCAAGCTTTACAAGTTTCTCAAAGTAAAACATTGGAAGGACAAAATGCCCACCTTCGATCCCAAAGCATTCGATGTGTCCAATCGTACTTGGGATCAAATTGCCCAAGCAACTTGCCAATCGGAACTTGTTCACGAAACGAATGTGGTGCTCAGTTTTTTGCCCATCGTCGCATCCATTTGGTTTGGCTCAATTTGGGTGTTTGTTGTAACTTCTGTATTGAGCGCAATTTTCGACCTTCTGTTTGTGTTTATGCAACGATTCAACCGTCACCGCATTTTGCGCTTGCAAGCACGACTGCAAAATCCAACAAAATAACTATTGCAAACTAGGTTGACCTCGCCCATTTGAGCGAGGTTTTTTGCTTGATTAAACGGAAAGTGCAAATAAAACTTTTGTAAACTTTGGCATTTGCCATTGACACAACTGCAAAACAATGCTAAAATAGTTCTACCATAAAGAGTGCGTAAGGGACAGCCCCGTTGACCGCACAGCAACCTGCTTATGCAAGGTGCTAAAGGCTGAACGATGGGTAAATATTTGTTGCGCGCAACCCATCGTTATCGATGGGTTTTTCTTTTGCCTCTTTGTGGAAATATCTGCACAAAGGAGATTGTAAAATGAAAAGAAGAACACTAAAAAGTTTGATGAAGCCTTCTAAAATTGTCTATGTGTTTATTCATTCCGAATGGGCAGCACAAGCATTTTTTGCATTGGCACAGTATGAAGGATTTATGTTGACGGAAAGATTGAAACAGCGAGAACCCGTCCAAGACCGCCTAATTGTTAGACTACACGAGGATATGACTATATCACTCATCAAGCCACGATGTATGGCGGAAGCAATGGCATTTCACCACATCATCAAAGGCGAAAAAGCCAAAAACGAAATATTTGTAGATTTCGAAACTATGCTGTACAGCTAAGGAGAGAATACTATGCAAAAATACACAATCAACAAACTGGACGAAAACTTTGATGTAGACACTCTAGTAGGGCAATATTCAACCTACGAACAAGCACTTGCGCACATCATGACCATTGAAGAAAATGGCGACTACGTGCTTGTTGGCATTGATAGTGATGGTAATGAACACCTTTTGTTATTTAGGTAGCAACGTCATTTTTTGGTAGCCATGTAAATGTTTAATGAGGTAGCATAATTTTCTTCACTTTTTTTAGAAAATATGTTATACTACAATAAATTACAATATTTGAGATACTCGTTATCATTGTGGTAAGATTCTGTTGCGGTGGCATCTCAGGAGGCAACTATGTGGAAAAACTTTAAATTTTACTTGGGTATTTTGCTTATGTGCGTTGGATGCGTCATTCCAATGGCAATTTTCAACCTTCCCGAAGAGGCTGTTGGTGGTGCAGGCGCATTGGTTGTATTTTTTGCCGGTGGCGGTTTGCTGGGTTCAATTTTCAGCATGTACAACGAAGAGTACTCCGGCGATATGGACGAGTGGGAAGAACACAAAATGTCCATTTTGTCCGTTGTGTTGTCCGTTGTGGCTGTTGGTCTAAATGTATTGATGCACGTACTTTACAAGGATTCCTCTTTGTTTGGTATTGGCAACTTTTTGATTGACTTTAGCGGAAATGTTGGCGAGTTTTACCTGCGTTTGCTCACAGTTATTGTATCGGGACTATCCTTGTTTCCATTGTTCTTGATGTCCGTTGGTCAAATTGATACAGCAGTCTACGATTGGAAGCGCACAACCTACATCAATGGTGTAGAGGTAAAAAGTGAAATTGTTTCTCACTCCTGCGACGAATCCAAGGTGGCGTACTTCTTCACAACTGTGCTTGTAGCAACTGCTGGTATTGTTGGAAGTTCTTTGTCCGTCATGATTTTGGTATTGGGACTTAACATTGGCTCTTTTATCGATGGCAAAATCAAAAAACTTCCCATCACAATTGGTGTTGTTATTGCATTGGTTATCACAGCTTTTGGTGTGGCAAACGCAATGAGTACAGATGTTACTGGTGCAGACCTTGCCATCAACATTGCTTGCGAACTTCTTCCAATGGTTTTTGCCGGCCTAACGACATTGTTCTTTATGTGGTACTTCAAGGCGGAGTTTTTGGGCAGAGTATTCCCAATGATCATTGCAGTTTTTGTTATGATTTTTGTAAGTTGGATTGCAAGCTTCGGCTTGGCTACACTGATTGGCCAAATCCCTGTTTGGTTGGCATAATATTGTTATAACAAATTTAGCGGTAGGCGTGTTTGCTTACCGCTTTTTTTGTGTAAATTTCCAAAGATAATTGCCATCAAATCAAAAATTTGCTAAAATTGTTTTGTAGAAATTGTGTAAATTTGCTTTATTCCAACATTTTTGTCTTTTTGTGTTGTTCAGTTTTTCCTCGAAAAGGGGTACAATGTACTTGTAAAAAACAAGGAGGAAAAAATTATGAACACTAACAAAATTATCGCAGAAAAAATCGCAGGTGAATATGCACCTAAACAAACAAGTAAAGTAGAAGCACTCATCAAATTGGATAAAAAGGTTAAGCAAGGCCCACAAATCTTTGCTCTTGTATTTGGTATCATCAGTTCCCTCATTTTGGGCACAGGCATGAGCTTTGCAATGGGCGTTATTGGTGATGGCACTCCACTTACAATGGCAATTGGTATTGCAGTTGGTCTTGTAGGTATTGCTGGCGCTTGCGTTAACTACCCAATCTACAAAAAGAACATCCAAAAGGGCAAGGATAAGTATGGTAGCGACATCATCCGTCTTGCTCGCGAAATTGCCGACGAAGAATAATCACAGGAGGGAGCAATATGAACAAATCAGAAAGCAAATATTTTAATACTGCTTTGTTGATGGACCAAGCGCTCCTTGTATTGTTGGACAAAAAGGACTACGAGTTTATCACCATAAAGGAAATTTGCCAAAAAGCAGGGGTAAACAGGTCTACATTTTACCTTCACTACGAAAATATGGACGACTTGCTTGTGGAAACTATCGAAATGATAAACAAAAAGTTCCACAGCACATTTGGTAACAAAAAACTCAATCCAACACATCTTGACAAAAAAGACTTATTTTTGATTGAGGATGAGTATATTGTTCCATATCTAAATCTAATCAAACAACACAAAAAGATCTACAAACTGATCCACAACAAGCCACACATTTTCAACAGCCAAGGCGCTTTTCAAAAGTTGTATTCGGAGTTATTCCAAGTGATTTTGGAAAAGTATGGCATAGCCGACAAGAAAGATCGCGAGTATATTTTTGCGTTTTTCAGTTTTGGTGCGGTGGCAATCATCCAAAAGTGGGTATCACATGATTGTCAAGAAGATATCGGTTATGTTTGCAACATGATCAAAAGATGTATTGGACATAGAAATGAAGATTAGTAAGTTTTTTAGCAACATAAAGGCGCAACTGACCAAAAGGAAAAACCTCCTTTTGGTCCTTTCGCTTGTTTTTACGTTGATAATTTCCGTATACAACCGAGTTATTGGTGCATTGACACAATCGCTGTGGAACGAATCCATCAGTATCTACTACTTTGTTTTGGTAGGAGTCAGAGCCATCATTTTGGGCTACGTCCACAAGAGTAAATCTCGCAAGCGCGATGGCACTGTGTTTGTGCTTACCAAAGTGATGTTGTTTGTTTTGAACGTGTTGCTGATTGTTCCTATCATTTTGATGATAACAAACAAGCGCCCTGTGAAGATTGACTTGATATTTTCCATTGCTATTGCCTTGTATACAACCATCAAGACTACAACTACGATAATGGGCCTTGTTAAAACTCGCAAAGAACGTGACGTGTTACAACGCGAACTTAAAGTTATCAACTTGATGGACATGGTCGTTTCCATTTTAACCTTGCAAAACACCCTAATTGCCGTAAACAGCACAGGTTTCGACCAAGGCTTGTACTACCTAACAATTGCAAGTAGCATTGCTGGATGGCTTGTTAACATGTATTTCCTCGTAACACTCAGGCGCCATAAGGACTTTGCTCTTCAAACACAACAGGACGCAACTAACCAAGCGGTGCAAGTGGATGCAAATTCAGCACAAGCCGTTACGGGCGAGATTGACCAAGATGTCTTGCGTTAATAGCATCAAATGTGTTTTAATTGCAAAAAACAAAACAACAAATATACGCACTCACGCAAAGTCAACCAACTGGTTGGCTTTTTTATTATAGTCTTTACAAATCTTTTACAAATTGGTTGACTTTTATGGGGGGGGGTATAATGGTGTCGGCAGTAGTGAATGGTGCACTTTTTTCAACAAATTGCGCCAAATTCTTTACAATAACGTCACTAACTGCTAAAATAATAGCATATTTATTTAGGAGGTAATCCAAATGAGTGTTAAACATCAACAAGTCTTTGGCATCACAGAGGAAATTGCAAAGCAAATTTTGGACGTTGCTCTTTCCACAGGTGGACAATTTGCCGAAGTATTTATGGAAAATGCCACAAGCGAAGTGCTACGTATGCGTCAAGGCAAGTTGGAAAGCACAAACCTTTCCAGTACAAAGGGCGCGGCAGTACGCGTAATCAAGGATGGTACCGAAGTTAGCGCATCTGTTACCCTTGCCACTGTAGAAAAACTTTTGGAAACTGCCAAAACTTTGGCGGATAGTTTTGTTGGCAAACAAACAACACAAGTTGCTCCTTTTGTGGAAAAGGACATTGAAATCGTTGTTAATCCACTTCACGTTCGTGGCGAAGATAACTCCAAGGAACTTCAACTCCTGTCCGACTCCACACGTGGCGCAAAGGAATTCAGTCAAGAAATCGTTCAAGTTATTTCAATGCTGACCAAAAACGAGCGCAATATCTTTGTGTTTGCAAGTGACTCAACATGGCAAACTGACCGCCGTTGCAACACACGTCTTATTTGCCAAGCGATTGCATCTGATGGCAAAGATATGCAAAACGGCATGAGTTCCTTCGGTCGTAACCAAGGCATGGAAATGTTCGAAGGTTTTGATGCTGTACAATTTGGTAAAGAAGCAGCATTCAACGCTGTGGAAATGCTCCACGCGGAAGAAATGACTGGTGGCGAAATGCCCGTTGTTATCCACAATGGCTTTGGTGGTGTAATTTTGCACGAAGCATGCGTTCACGGTTTGGAGGCTACATCCGTTGCCAAAGGTATGAGCGTATTTTGTGGCAAAGTTGGCCAAAAGGTTGCAAGCGACATTGTCAATGCAGTAGACGACGGCACACATCCCGACCTTTGGGGTTCTATCAACGTAGACGACGAAGGTACACCTTCCAA
>JAFQSA010000038.1 GCA_017409765.1 Clostridia bacterium
CAAGTCGTATCAAAATGATTGGCGAATTTGCACTAACAATTGGTATATCCTGGCAAAAGTAGACCTTTTTGTAAAGGCCACTACAAGGCGCATTGTATCCTCGCGGTTTGAAACATTACCGTAAAACACAATTTGCCTAGCCATAACTTGTCTTTGCTCTATTATACCACAGAAGTTTGTAAATTGCAATCGTTAGGCCAACTTAACTGCAATTGTACAAAACCGTGCCCTTTGCGACAAATTTCGTCAAAATTAGGCAATTGTGGGTGATTTTGTACAAAAATGTCCTTTTGATACCCTTTTGCGGTGGCAAAACTCAATCAAAAGGAGTGTACAATGATAGAACTAAACATCGATAGCAAAAATTCAAAACAACTTTTGGCAAAGCAACTAGCGGGCAAACTAGCAGGCGCAATCGTGCTGTGCATCGGCACGGAAAAGGTGGTGACGGATAGCATTGGGCCACGCGTCGGCAGTTTACTCAACGAAAACATGTCCCAGCCCATCTTCGTCTACGGTATGCAAGGCGCCAACATCCACGCACAAAACATTGCAAAAGCGGTGGAAATAATCAAGCAACTGCACCCAAACAAACCGCTGTTGGTGGTGGATGCTGCCGTCGGCGAGCAAAGTCAAATTGGCAGAGTTCAACTGTCCTTTGGCAACATTTCCCCTGGGGCTGCCACAAACAAGCACCTAGGCAAGGTGGGGGACGTAAGCATTGTTGGCATTGTGGCGCACAGGGATATGGCGGACTTTTACGACAACAGCGTGGAGCAATCCATACTTGCCGAGCGCCTGAGCCAGTTTATTGCCACAACAATTGTGATGGCATCCAAAGCAGACGCCGATTGATTTTGCCATTTTTGCATTTGTAAAGTTATGCTTTTGTAGCCCACTTGTTTGGCGTAATTTCGTCTGTCTTTAGGTGTAATTATTCCCTAATTTCCAGCGAATTATCTATAATAAATATCTGCAAAAAAATGCAAAATTCGCACCACGTGTTGCGTTTTTTTGATGTTTTACTGATAGTGTGCCACCTAAATTGGACGTCACACTCCTACCAAACAATGTAGTGATGAGTTTGTTTGACAAGGGTGCATCCAAAACAGACCAATCATTAAGACGTAAAACACTTGCGCGCTACCATACCTAATATTTATCTTAACCGTGTTGGGCGGTTGTTTGAAAGTGGCTTACAAACTTTGCTGTCCCAGTAAAATACACAACGCATCAGGCGCTTTGCGCTACGAAAATCTGTTTTAGAATTGATGGTGGAATTTTAAGGAAATTTCAAGCCAAACTAAATATACTATATGTATCACAGTGGCAAGCCTTTTCGAATAAATGCGCCATGATTATCTCTCCCTATGTAAAATATTGCTAAATAATTGGCATCACAAACCCCAACCTGTGCCAATTTGTAAGCAGTAAACAAAATGACAGCATTTGTATTTGACTAAGGTTTGCCATTGTGATATAATAACATCCACCAGTAGGTATATATAATATTGATATATACCATGTATAGTGTTTGGGCAATTAGCCCAAATGCAAGTTAATAACAAACCAACACATCAAAGATAACAAAACGCAACCGCGTTTGAAAGGAGATCTATTTTGGAACAAAAAAGAAACAGATTGCTGCCAACCATCCTTGCCATCGTGTGCATCCTTGTTGTAGGCGCACTTGTTTGGACAATGCTTGGTAACACAGCAGAAGAAATTGACGAAGCAACATTCCGCAAAAATATTGCGATGTTCACAAAAATTGACCTAAACGGCTACAGAGTAGACTGTGAGGATGCAAGCAGAAACAGATACACATTTGTAACTGCAGACAGAGCAAGCCTCAACGCATTTATTCTTGAGGCGTGTGCCGACGGCACAACATCTGCTGTATACAAATCCGCAGACCCCAACCAAGGCAGTTGGACAGACTACATCTTCCCCATTTTGTACATTGGCATGATCATCTTTGTGGGCATCTTCCTGTTCCGCTCCATCGCACGTCAAAACAACCAAAACATGGATTTTGGCCACTCTCGTGCTAAAGCGGTAACCAACATGAAGGTTCGCTTTGCCGACGTTGCCGGTGCCGAGGAAGAAAAAGAAGAACTGAGAGAAATTGTAGACTTTTTGAAGGATCCAAAGCGCTTTGTAGATATGGGCGCGCGTATCCCCAAGGGTGTACTTCTTGTAGGCCCTCCAGGAACGGGTAAAACATTGTTCGCAAAGGCAGTTGCCGGCGAGGCTGGCGTACCATTCTTCTCCATGAGTGGTTCCGACTTTGTGGAAATGTTTGTCGGCGTAGGCGCAAGCCGTGTTAGAGATTTGTTCGAGCAAGCAAAGAAAAACATGCCTTGCATCATCTTTATTGACGAAATCGACGCCGTTGGTCGTCAACGTGGCGCAGGCCTTGGTGGCGGTCACGACGAAAGAGAACAAACATTGAACCAACTTTTGGTTGAGATGGACGGTTTCGATACCAGCACAAACATCATCATTATGGCTGCAACCAACCGCGCAGACATTTTGGACCCAGCGCTTTTGCGCCCAGGTCGTTTCGATAGACAAATCTACGTACACCGCCCAGACGTACGCGGTCGTGAAGCAATCTTGAAGGTTCACGCACGCAAAAAGCCTCTTGGCGCAGACGTTAACTTGCGCACAGTTGCTCGTATCACAGCGGGCTTTACCGGTGCCGACCTCGAAAACCTTTTGAACGAAGCGGCTATCTTGGCAGTACGTGCCGGCAGAAAGGTTATCACAATGGACGACGTAAACGAAGGTATCTTCAAGGTTACAATGGGCCCAGCTAAAAAATCTCGCCTTGTTACCGAGCCAGACAAACGCGTCACAGCCTACCACGAAGCAGGACATGCAATCCTTGCTTGCAGTGTTAAGTACGGCCATACCGTTCACGAAGTTACAATCATCCCACGTGGTAATGCCGGTGGTTACACAGCTTACCGCCCAGATAACGACAACCAATACCAAACCAAGCAAGAAATGCTCGACTCCATCGTAAGTTCTCTTGGTGGCCGTGTTGCGGAAGAATTGGTCATCAAAAACATCACTAGTGGTGCTTATGGCGACATCAAGCAAGTTACAGAAGTTGCTCACTCTATGGTTGCTGAGTTGGGTATGAGCGAAAAGGTTGGCCCATTGTTCTACGGTAGCGAAGGGGAAGTTTTCCTTGGTCGTGGCTACGCAACAGAAAAGGGCTACTCTCAAGAAGTTGCAAACCTCATCGACGAAGAAGTTCGCAGAATCGTTGAAGAGTGCCACCAACGCGCAACACAAATCTTGACGGAAAAGATTGACATTTTGCACAACATGGCACGCGCTTTGTTCGAACTGGAAACAATCCACACCGAAGAGGTCGAACTATTGATGAAAGGCGCAACAGCTGAACAAGTTGTTGAGTTTGTCAAGACTGGCAAGCTTCCAGAAAGCCAAGCGCCTGAAAAACTAACAACGGGCACAGCGGTGGAAACTCCAGTTGCAACAGCGGACAC
>JAFQSA010000039.1 GCA_017409765.1 Clostridia bacterium
ACAAAGCCGATTACCTTTTCTACCACGATTGCACCACGCTTGCCTTGTGGCAACTTGCCCTTGTGGTTTTTGCCTTCCACAGATACGTCCGTTGGCTCAATCACAAGTGTGTTTGCCTTGTCGAAAATGGCAATCTTGGGGGAAGGTTGTGTAACGTAGTTAGCGTACACGATGTGTGTGCCGTTTACACCAAACTCGATACCCTTAGCGCCCTTGCAGTTACGTGCGTGCTTTGTGATTTCCGTTACGTCCAAGCGCTTGAGGTAGCCCTTGTTTGTTACCATAACTACGCAGTTGCCCTTGGTTGCTTGCACTTGTCCGCCAAACAAAACGTACTCTTCGTCAGCCAAATTGATGCAGTGTACACCACCGGCAACTCTGCCTTGAAGTGGCACTTCGGAAATATCGAATCTTGTGCAACCGCCACGGTTTGTAACGTAGAAGATTTCAGCGCCTTCTTGTACAGTTTCAGCACGGAAAACTTCGTCGCCATCCTTAAGTTTGAATCCTTGGAAAACAGGCTTCAAAAGTTGGTACTCTTCCCAACTGGAGCGCTTGATAAAGCCTTGGCGAGTGTAGATTAGCAAATCGCCTTGAGGCATAGCGTCGCGTGGCATCACAAACATTGCAACGGGCACTTCGCCACTTTGCGCTGCAGGGAACAACTTGGAAAGTTTAACACCGTTGTCGCGATACTTGACTTCCGGCATCTTGTCGATATCGATGCGGAAGCAGTTGCCAAGGTTACTGAAGAACATTACCTTTTGGTCGGTTTTTGCTTCGATGGCGCTTGTCAAAATTTCGCTTGAGTCGGAGTTAGTTGCATCCTTGGTTGTCATGTTGAAGTTTTTGATGGGGATGCGCTTGATTGTGTAGTCGGCAGTGATACCCAAAACAACAGTTTCAACAGGTTTTTCGTCCGTTTCGCTTGGAACAATGGCATCCTTTTCCGTCTTGCACATTTCGCTACGGCGAGATGTTTTGTAGGCGCGTTTGATGGCATTGAGTTCCGTTTTGATAAGTTCCATTTGCTCGCGCTTGCTGTTGATGATTACTTGCAATCTATCAATTGTGCGCTTGAGGTCTTCCAATTCGTTGACAAGTTTGTTAACCTCCAACTTGGTGATACGAGCAAGGCGCAAATCCAAAATCGCTTGCGCTTGACGTTCGCTAAGGTCAAATGCTTGTCTAAGTTTGATGCGCGCATCACTTGTGGAAGCGGCATTTTTGATAATTTTGATTACTTCGTCGATGTTTTGTACGGCAATAACAAGACCTTCGACGATGTGAGCTCGTTCCTTGGCTTGTTCAAGTTCGTACTTGGAACGACGCAAAATTACTTCGCGTTGGTAGTTTACGTAGTAGGCAATGATATCCAACAAGCCCATGAGTTGCGGTTTACCATCGGCAATGGCAACCATGTTGATACCATAGGACATCTCTAGTTGCGAGTGCTTGTAAAGTAGCGCTACCATCTTTTGTGGATCACAGTCCTTGCGCAACTTGATTACTGCGCGCATACCTTCCTTGTCGCTTTCGTCAACAATTTCCGCAATGCCTGCAAACAAATCCTTTTTGTCGTCCTTCAATGCGCCAATTTTGATGAGCAAATCGGACTTGGAAAGACCGTAGGGGATTTCCGTAATAACAATGTTGCGCTTGTCGCCAGTTGCAACTTCGATGTGCATTTTTGCACGGATAACAATTTTGCCTTTGCCTGTTTCGTATGCTTGCTCAAGACCTTCGCCTGGCAAAATGTAGCCACCTGTTGGGAAGTCGGGGCCCTTGATGATTTTCATCATTTGTTGAAGGGTGATGTGTCTGTTGTCGATGTAGGCAATTGTACCATCAATAACTTCGGCAAAGTTGTGAGGTGGGATGTTTGTTGCAAGACCAACGGCAATACCACTTGCACCATTAACTAGCAAGTTGGGGTAGCGACCGGGGAGCATGTCGGGCTCCTTGGTGGTATCGTCGAAGTTGTTGGAAAAACGTACTGTGTCCTTTTCGATATCGCGCAAAAGTTCCACCGCCATTGGGGAAAGTTTTGCCTCAGTATAACGCATGGCAGCAGCAGAGTCACCATCGATGTTACCAAAGTTACCTTGGCCGATGATAAGGGGCACGTTCATAACGTGTGGTTGCGCCATACGCACCATTGCATCATAGATGGATGAGTCGCCGTGTGGATGGTAACGGCCCATGCAGTCGCCGACAATACGTGCGGATTTGCGAGTGGGTTTTTCTGGAAGGTTGCCTTGCTCGTACATGGAGTACAAAATACGACGTTGAACGGGCTTGAGGCCATCTTCTACACGTGGAAGTGCGCGGTCCAAAATTACGTGCTCAGCATAGGGCATCATGGATTCGTGCATTACCACTTCCATAGGCTTGGTAAGAAGGTTACTGCCGTCTTCGAGTTTTTCGACATCGCCATTGTTCAAGCCAAAAATATCTACTTGTTTCATTACAGATTACCTCCTTACTTAAGTTTGTCAAAGATTGCGTCTTTGTCTTGGTTGAAGTCGGCATTATCGATGATATACGCCTTGCGGGCATCAACTTGGTCGCCCATCAAGGTTGTTACCATACGTTCCACCTCGGAAATGTTATCCAAAGTTACTCGCATAAGTGTGCGAGTATCTGGATTCATTGTGGTTTCCCAAAGTTGCTCGGCGTTCATTTCGCCAAGACCTTTGTAGCGTTGCAGTTCGTAGCCTTTGCCGAACTCTTGCACTATTTCTTGCAATTCGTTGTCGTCGTAGGCATATCTAACTTTGTCCTTTTTGGATACCTTGTACAAAGGTGGCATACCAATGTACACGTGGCCATCGGTGATGAGTTGCCTCATGTATCTAAAGAAGAACGTAAGCAAAATTGCTCTGATGTGCGCACCGTCTTGGTCGGCATCGGAAAGGATGATGATTTTGTCGTACTTCAAGTCGTCGATGTTGAAGTCCTCTTCGCCAATGCCTGTATCCAATGCGGAAATAAGAGATCTGATTTCCTCGTTGGCAAGCACTTGGTCGATACGCTTGCGTTCAGCATTGAGTGGTTTACCACGGAGTGGCAAAATTGCTTGGAATCGGCGGTTGCGCGCTTGCTTTGCGGAGCCACCAGCGGAGTCACCTTCGACGATGAACAATTCGTTTTTGGATGCATCGCGACCGGTGCAACTTGCAAGTTTACCCAGCAAAGTGGAGTTAAAAATACTGTTCTTTTGACGGGTAACTTCCTTGGCTTTGCGTGCGGCCTCTCTAACTTTTGCCGATGCAATGGACTTTTTGATGATGGCTTCGGATACGGAGGCAGTTTTGGCAAGCAGTTGAGCAAGACCTTCGGTAGCAAGCGCCTCGCATGCAACACGCGCCTCCACGTTGCCAAGTTTTGTTTTGGTTTGACCTTCGAATTGAACGTTTGCCATCTTGACGGACATAACCAAAGTGATACCTTCGCGGAAGTCTTCGCCAATCAAGTTTTCGTCCTTGGCCTTCAAAAAGCCCTTTGTGCGCGCATACTCGTTGAAAACCTTTGTCATTGCGGTTTTCAAGCCAGTTTCGTGCATACCACCTTCGCCTGTGGGGATGTTGTTTACGTAGGAAATAAAGTTTTCGGTATAGCTATTTGTGTATTGGAAGGCAAACTCCAACTCGAGTGTATCATTTTTGCCTGTCCAGTACAATGGATGAGCGTGCAAAGCGGCCTTGTTTTCGTTGAGGTACTTGACAAAATCTGCAAGACCACCTTGGTAGCAGAAATTTTCCATCTTGGTGCCACCATCTTCGTCGGTGCCATTTTCGTCCGTCAAAGTGAAAGTGATACCTTTGTTCAAAAATGCAAGTTCCTTCAAGCGCTTGGAGATAACGTCGTAGTCCATTTTGATAGTCTTGAATACGCGCGCATCGGGCATAAACGTGATTGTGGAACCATGTTTTTTAGTTTTGCCAACGCGTGTTAGACTGTCGATGGGCACACCACTAGAAACCTTTTCCGTTTTGGGATCCATTGGGCTGTGGAAATGTTGGATGTACTCGTAGCCATCCTTGTAGACCGTTACAGTAAGCCACTCGGAAAGGGCATTTGTTACGCTTGCGCCAACACCGTGCAAACCGCCGGAGTAGCTGTAGTTATCATTGTTAAATTTGCCACCGGCGTGCAATTGAGTGAATACGACTTCGACACCGGATACTCCCAATTGTGGGTGCTTGTCCACGGGAATACCACGGCCGTCGTCTGCTACTGTTACACTACCATCGGCATTGAGAGTTACTTCGACTTTGGTTGCAAAGCCGTTGGTTGCCTCGTCAACTGCATTGTCGACGATTTCCCACAAGAGGTGATGCAAACCTTTGGATCCAGTTGTACCAATGTACATACCTGGGCGCATACGTACGGCATCCAAGCCCTCGAGCACTTGAATATCACTTGCGCCATAAGAATTTTTGCTCACGATTTTTACCTCCAATCATCTTTTGTTATTTGGAAATTTGACCGAAAATATGCTCGATCGAAATAAATTGTTGTCAATTTGAGTTTGGCGAACCTTGTGTAAAGGATGCAATCAAGCACCATTACACAATTTGTAACACGCCAAAAGTAGCCCCTCGTTTAAGGTGGCACTCTACTGGAATATTATAGCACAAAGCGATTTTTTTTGCAATACTTTTACTAATATTTATTCATAAAAATTTTGCAAAATTTTTGGTGTTATATATTTATTTATAAATATATAAAATTTTACCTCCGCTTTGCAATTTGGCAGTATTTATACAATTTTGTGCATAAATACATATTTTGTAAAAATTTGTTTTGCAACAAAAAAACGGCGGAAAATCCGCCGTTTGAAATTGAGTTTTGTTATTTAGTTTTACTTTTGCAACACTTGGTCAATCCAATTTGCAACGTCGTCGTAAACTTGTTGCTTACAAAGTGGCTCGTTCAAGATTTCGTGGCGAGCGCCATCGTACAAGTGAGTGGTAACGTCCGTCATGCCAACCTTTTTGAGGTAGAATTTTTCCAACTTTCTCACACCCTTGCCATAGTTACCAACAGGGTCTTGACTACCTGCAATGATGAGCAAAGGTTTGCTTGTGTCAATTCGCTTGTACTCTTCCTTTTTGTACAAGTGGGAAATTCCGCCCATAAAGGTGCGATAGAAATTTGCCGAACAGGTGTAGCCACACATTGGGTCGTCGTTGTACTTTTTGACTTCGTCAGCATCGCGGTTGAGCCAAGCGCTTGTGCCGGGGAATTTCTTTTCGTACATCTTGAAGGACAAATTTACAATCATTTGCGCAGGGTATCTGCCACCCTTGTTTTTGCACATACTGCGCGCAATCATTCCGCAAAGGTCAAAACTGATATCTTTCATGTAGTTGGAACCACACAGTACAAAGCCTGCAACGTCAGGGGCGTGTTCCATCACCGCTTGAGTGATAAAACTGCCGTAACTGTGGCCCATCATGATAACGGGCAAGTTGTAGGTTTGTTTGCAATAGTCGATGAGGGTTAGTTGGTCGTAGACGTTGTTTAGCCACATGTTGCCCTCTTCGTAACCAAGACTATCCGGCTCGGCAGTTAGGCCATGTCCGCGGTGGTCGTTCATCACTACGATAAAGCCCTTGCTATTGAGGTATTGCGCAAAGTGGTCGTAACGCGCAGAGTGTTCCGCCATGCCGTGGGCAATTTTTACCACCGCTTTTGGATCTTGAACGTCATCCCAAACGTAGAGCGCTACTTTTTTGCCATCGTGAGAAGTAAATTGACTTTGTTTCATTGCAAAAATTCTCCTTGTTTTGTTAATAAAATTGTACACCACCGCGAACTCAAAGTCAATAGCCAATTGAAAATTAGCCAAGCAATTTGCAGTTAAATTTGCACAATTTTGGTGAAAAACACGGCATTTGTATGGTTTGACAAGCAAAAACCGCTAGTTGCCTATATTTTGACAACTAACTGCATACACTAGTTGTATGAAAATTGTTTTTTGTGGGGGTGGGACGGCAGGTCACGTCACACCAAACTTTGCATTGATGGAAAAGTTACTTGGCAACGAAATGCACTACATTGGTACCAACGGCATGGAAAAACGCTTGGTCGCGCCATATCTCAACAACGGCACAATCAAGGGATACCATCAAATTACCGCTGGCAAACTAAAGCGGAAGTTGGCGCTATCCAACCTTTTGTTGCCATTTACCTTGGCAAAAAGCATACGCCAAGCAAAGAAACATCTAAAAAGGCTTGCGCCCGACGTTGTGTTTAGCAAAGGTGGATTTGTTGGTTTGCCTGTAGTTATTGCCTCAAAACAACTAAAAATCCCCACTATTGTGCACGAAAGTGACATGTCGCTTGGGCTTGCCAACAAAATTTCCAGTTGGCACGCAACAAAACTGCTGACGACCTTTCCTTGTAGCAAAAAGGGGCAAAACGTTGGCGCAATTGTGAGACCATCCATACTACAAGGAAGTAGGCAAAAGGGTTTGCAAACAATGGGATTTGACGGCACAAAGCCAATTTTACTTGTTATGGGCGGAAGTCTTGGCGCAGGAGCATTGAACGATGCCATCTCGAACAATCCGCAACTTGCAAGCACCTTTGATATTTTTGTAATCACAGGCAAAGGTAAGCAAATTGATTGCAATTTTGTGCATCAAGCGGAGTTTGTAGACAATATTGCCGATATCTTTTCCGCTGTGGACATTTGCTTGACACGCGCAGGAAGCAACAGTTTGGTGGAATTGACTTTGGCAAACGTGCCATTTGTTGCCGTACCGTTGACAAGGGGTTCACGCGGAGAGCAAGTCAAAAATGCCAAATGGTTTGCCGACAAAGGATGTGGAGTTTGCCTTGAAGAGTCAAAACTAGATAACCTTGTAACCACACTACTGACGTTACACAACAATCGCAACCAAATTGTTGCCGAACAAAAACAATGTGCATACCTCAACGGCACTGACAAAGTTGTGGAAGAAATATTGAAATACAAATAAAAAAAGCGCCCTGCATCAGTTTGCAGGGCGTTTTGATTACATCTCCTTAATCAAGAAAGCGCTGTGAAATGTCATACTAAGCTCATCAACATAAAAATGCAAAATGCTTTTGTAATTTTTTGTTGAGGTGCTCAATGTTAAGTATTTGCATGTATTGATTACATGCTTTTCTACCAGCTTAAATAACTCTTTGCCAATACCTTTATTTCGATATTCAGGTAAAACATATATTTCGTCCAGCATAAAGCATTTGGCGCCAATAGGTATATAGGACGTCTTTTCTTCGACTGTATAATAATGTCCCAACGCATACCCTATAATTACCCCATTATCTTCGGCAACGAATACAGGTTCGACCAAATCATCTTTGGTGTTGGCAACAATGCCCCATGTACAGCTTTCACTTTCCCATTTTTTAGACAAATTAACAAGTTGCACTATTGTGTCGTCATCTAATTTCTTAATTTCGTATTTCATATTTACCTCTTCAATAAAGCTTAGCATTCAAACCTACTTACAAAATTTCTTTAACTATTGCTTTGACGTTATCGTAACTGCATTTTTGCAAAAACTCCGATATTTCCATCCATCCAACGGAAATCATGCGTTTTTCCTTGGCAATGGGTTGACCTTCGCTTTCAACTTCAAACAAAAATGGCGCAATTGTCTTTTGCACAAGTTTGTTGGAGGGAGTGGAAAATTGATAAGAATACGGCGTTAGTGGCTTGACCAAGTTTTCCTCTGTCAAAACAATGTTTGTTTCTTCAAAGCACTCTCTTATGGCAGTTTGAAGGAGTGTTTCGCCCTGCTCGTTGTGACCTTTGGGCAAAGATAACACATTTCTTCCGTAGATATCTTCCACCGTGGTAAGAATTTTGCCCTTGCAAAGCACCACAGCCATGGCGCTTTGTTCAATACTATCGAATTGTTTGTTGTCCATTAGAACTCTCCTCTGGTGCAATATTTGAATACGTAATCACAAGAATAATCTCATCAATCATTGCCGTAGTTATGCTCCATAACTAGTTGGCATCTTTCTACAAGGTCTTGACGAAGTCGCAAGGGTTTTTCTACGCGGACGCCAAGCCCTAGCGACAAAATTTTGCTGATAAGTAGTTCGTCGTACGGCAAAGTTGCTTTGGCAATGTAGGTATCGCCAAGACGAGCAACGCTGTTGACACCCAACCACTCCTCACAGGCGGAAAGAGCCGAGGGATGCACCGACAAAATTACTTCGCACATTTCTTTGTCCTTCAAAATGTCCGTTTGAATTACGCTTGGATCAGCATGGTACTCACGACCAACAAAGTGGTCGCCAAGTGTCATTTTGACAATGCGCGCCACCTTGAAGTATCTAAAGCCCCTGCGCAAACGGCAAAAACAGTACACATACCACGCACCATCCTTCAAAATTAGGCAGTATGGCTCCACCATACGTATGGTATTTACACCTTCCTTTGAGTGATATTCAATTTCGCACAGCACCTTTTGCGCAATGCAGTCGGACAGTTGAGGAATAAGATCGCGCACGGAGTAGTCGACACTATCCACCATAAACTGGTCGGATCTAAGTACGTTTGCTCCTGTATGTGAGCGCTTGAGACCTTGTAATTTTTGTATTGCTTGCTTGGTCACATCATCTTGAAGAGTGGAACTTTGCAAGCAGAAAATTACCCTTTCGTACTCGTCCTCGGTAAAGTAGGTGGCTTTGAGTTTGTAGGTATCGATGATGCCCCATCCACCACCACGACCAAACGTGGACATGATGGGAATTCCGCCTTCGGAAAGAGTTGCAACGTAGCGGTAGACTGTGCGTTTGGAAATTTCGAATTTTTCCGCAAGTTCGTTTGCTGTGACAAGCTTGTCTGTGGCTAAAAGTGTTGATAAAATGCCAACTAAAACAGGGATTTGCATGGTGTTACTCCTTTTTGTGTTTTGGCAACATTTCTGTTGTATGGCTATATTATAATTATAAAATGCTGACAACATATTGTCAATGTTTTGCAAAAATAATTTGAAATATTTTTTAATATTGCCATATATGTGGCATAGTTATTTGGTAAAATGTAGACATCAAAACAATCACAGGAGGCATATCTATGAAATACGATTGCACAACAGAATTTGACCTTGACATCATCTACCAAAAACTGACAGCACCAAGCGCAACACAAATGGTAAAAGCATGCAACTTTTTTGAGCAAGAGGATATGCTTGCCATGTTTCAAAAGCGCATTGCGCGCGAAGTACAACTACAAACTGCATAACAAAAAGCGTACCTAAGTTGGGTACGCTTTTTACTTGAAATGCTATGATTGCATTTATCCTAGATATGCAGGATTGATGTGCTCAAAATCGCCATTAAGATACCGCCTAAGGTTGGCTTTGGAACAATATTGTTCACCAAAAGATCAATCAAGGCAAGAACTGAACAACTTGACTTTGCTACTTTTTGTTGATTGCACCACTTAGCACGGAAGAATTGTAACTGCGAACAAGTTGACAATCTCTTTGGTAGTCGGCAATGGCTTGGTCTACGAGTAACTTGCCAAACTGCGCTTGTGTGTAGATATTACTCCAAAGCCCATAGGCAAGGGAGCCAGGGATGGAATTGATTTCGTTGACGTAGATTTTTCCATCGGTTTTGTCCACCAAGTAGTCCACGCGAATGACACCACTAAAGCCAAGTTGTTGGTAGATTTGTTGCGTCATACTTTGCACAGCAGTTTGCACGTCGGCGTTGATATCCACAGTAGGCTTGCACCACTTGCTTTGCGATATGTACTTATCCTCGAAAGTTAGCAAATCGTGGGCGGTTATGGGTGTGTCCACGTCGCTTGTTTGTACAACATTGTTTACGCGCATTGCCGAGCAATTTACTTCGTAAAAGTTGGTTAGCGCCCTTTCGCAAAGGACGTCGTTATCGTAAGAGAAGGCAACTTTTAGCGCATTTTGCAGTTCTTCCTTGTTGTGGCAAAGGGTTATGCCTATGCTAGAGCCAAGTCGGTTTGGTTTGATAATCACAGGATAGGCAATGTCATCTGTTGAATAGGTACTTTGCTCAAACTGCTCACGCGTGATGCGACATCCCTTGACCGTTGGCATGCCAATGGCGTGCAATGCGTATTTTGTTGCAATTTTGTCCATAGCAACGGCGCTTGAAAGCAAGTTAGAACCCACAAGCGGGATACTTGTCATTTGGCAAATAGCGGAAACAGAGCCATCTTCGCCACAAACGCCGTGACAGCAATTGACGGCAACGTCTATATCCACATACCTTTTTACGCGTTTGCCTTTGCAAATTGCAATGCGTTTTTCGCCAAAACAAAAGGAAATTTGCTCGCGAAAGGTGTGGTTTGTGTGTTTTGCAGGGGTAAAATCGTTTGGAACGGCAAAGCATCTGTTTTGCTTGTCGAAGTAGGCGCTGATAATGTTGCCCCTAAAGTACCCCTTTGCAAGGCAGGCGGTAATGATGGAAATGTCGTGTTCGCAACTTTGTCCGCCATAGATAATCAAAATGTTCATAAAAATCTCCTACAAACTTACAACGTCTGGTAAATCGTTTTGAAACAGTACAATGCAATTGGGCTTTGTGTAGCGTTGCAGTAGTCTTGTACCTTCGGCAAGATTTTTGGCATAAACCACCTTGCAATTGCAGTTGTTTGCGCCTTTTAGGATGTGATTTGCATACTTGCCAATGGCAATTACAACGTCAAAGTGTGCGCCCAACATTTGACCACAGCGCTCGTTGAGTGTGCGCTGAAGTTTTCCACCTTCCACAATGCCCTGTGTTAGCACTATTTTGTAGTTATCAAAGTGGGAAAGTGTTGTGCAACAATTTGAAATACCCTTTATATTTGCATTGTAGGCATCGTCCACAATGTAGAAAGTACCATTGTGCAAAATTTGCATGCGATGGGGAGTTTGCGCCACCTTTTGGCAGTTGTTTACAGTAGAAACAACATCTTGTCCCAAGTTCTTACACATTTCAAAGCACATCAAAAAGGTATCGACAATGTAGTTGGAAATTTGTGGCAAGCAAATTTGGTACAATTGACCGTTGTGTTTGACGGCAAACTGAGTGCCTTGCAACGTGGTTTGTTGGTTTTGTATTGCACTTTTGTCCGTTAGCACTTTGCGACAAACTCCCACTTGCGACAAACTTTGAGTGCTACTGTCGTTGCTATTTAGCACACAAAAGCCCTTTTGGGGCAAGTTTTCCACCAATTCGCCCTTGGTTTTGACAATGTTACCTAGCGTTTTGAAGGTAGACAAGTGTTGCTCGCAAATGCCGGTGACAATACCACAAATCGGCTGAAAAAGTTTGCAAAGTTTTTGGATATCCCCAACGTTACGCGCGCCAAACTCCAAAATTAGGTGTTTGTAAGGGGACAAATCGGTACTATTTACAAACTTTGCAATGCCAAGTGGCGTGTTGCAACTACCGCTTGGAGCGATGGAATCGTTTAACAAAGTTGCCAGCATATCTTTGGTGCAAGTTTTGCCATAACTACCGGTGATTGCAACAACAGTTATACCACTTTGCGACAGTTTTTTGACGGCTTTTTTGATATAGTAGTTAGCAATTATCCCATCAACCGGCAAGCAAATTAGCCAAGACACTACCGCGATGATAGGCAATGCCATAGCAAAATAGCAACTACCCACATAGTGGCATAGGACAAAAATCAAAACCAACTGCACTACAAGCATCCGCACAATGCGCTTGGTAAACTTTAGCGGACACTTGCGTTTTTTGAAAACACTTACTGCTGTAGCAATACCAAAAAGAACTGTCGCGCACCATCGTTGCCATAACAAATGACACAAAACGATTAAAACTTGAGTAAAAATTAGCACCAAAAAGAAGCTACTTGCAATAATTTTGAAGTAGCCACGTTGTGGTTTGTAGGAGCAAGATTGCAAAATGCGGAAACACTCAAACGAGAGCACAGTTAGCAACAATGCATCCAAAACATCCAAAATGAGCATCAAGATTCCTCGAATAACTTTATTGTTTGAGCAAACGCTTGCGGATTGTGGAAAAACGCAAAGTGATCGCCGTCAATCTCCACCAAACTGCTTGTTTTGATTAGTTTTTGCAAGTTTTGCGCGTGTTTTAGAGGAGTTTGGGTATCATTGTTGCCGTTGACAATTAGCGTTGGACAGGCAATTTTCTTGGCAAAAGCGGTCAAATCTTGGTTGACAACTTTAACAAAGGTGTTTTTTAGGCCATTTTCGCAAGCGTTGTAGTCGACGCTACCATATCGCGCAGAAACATTTTGGCAAACTCCCATTTTGCACAAAAATTTGTGGATTTTGTACTTGGTAACCTTGCACCAACGTTTGAAAGATGGTTTGCGTAGTCCTGCGGGTGCAACAAGCAAAAGCTTGCTAACTCTGTTGGGATATAACGATTCCAGCACCATTGCCACACGACAACCAAAACTGTGGCCAACAATTATAACTTGTTGCAAATTTTGATCATCCAAAAAGCGCAAAACATCATTTGCGTAGTCCAAAACATTCCAACCCTCGATTGGTGGTTTGTCGCTTTTGCCAAAGCCTACGAAGTCCACCAAATAGTTGGTGTAGTTTGGCAACCGCGCCACTACCGATTGAAAAATACTGCCATCCGAGCCCCATCCATGCAAATACAAAATGGGACTACCTTCCCCAAACTTTTGAAAATACATTGCCTTTCCCTTGCAAATTAGTTTATGAAGTCGCTTTCCGTTTTGTGACTAAGTGGCAAAAATTGTAAAAAATGCAAAAAAATACCGCCAAAGACTTTGGCGGTTTTTTACTTGTTGAAAATTTGGGTAAAATTTACGCGAAAACAATCCTACACCAAACTCTTTGTCATTGTGTAGGCATCGCGAGAGTTGTAGCGAGAACGGCGATAGAAATTTTTGCGGATACCAGCTACTTCGAAACCGCACTTTTTGTACAATTCCACCGCGGGAGTGTTTTCCGTGTTGACCTCTAGCTCGCAAACTTGACAGCCCTTTTCGGCGGACAAACGGAGCATTTCCTCAATCAGTTGCTTTGCAATACCTTGACGGCGGTACTCTGGCAAAACTGCCACGTTGCAAACTTGCGCCTCCTCGTACATGGCACGAACACAGGTGTAGCCCACAAGTTTATCATCTTGGTAGTAGCCAATAAGATAGGAATACTCGTTCATAAACTCACCGCGAAGATTGTTTACCGTCCAAGCGTCCTTGGCAAAGCACACTTCTTCGATATCGGCAAGATCAAAAACGTTTTTCATGTTGTATTCAAGTAGTTTTATCATAGTAAGACTTCCTTAGTTTAGGATTTTTTGAGTTCTTCCGCTTGGCTTTTGCGGATGTAAAGTGGCTCGAGAGTTTGGTCGAAACTGCCACACTCGAACTTTTGCTTGGCAAGCGCTACAAGACCATCAAAGTAGTCGGTTGCATTTGCGCCTTTGCCGGCAAGTTCCGCACGACCATCATCATAGGCAATCAAGCAAGGGGCAACGTTGTTGTGGTAGTCGGCAAAGTAGTAGCCGTTGCCTGCATCAATAATTGCGCTACCTTTTGCACCACAATTTGCAGAAAGAGCAATGGCCTCCAAAGTGTTTAGCGCCAAAAGTTTTTTGGGACAGGCAAATTGGTAGCCCTTTACTGTGGAAACGCCAATGCGGATGCCCGTAAAACTGCCTGGGCCAATGGAGCAAGCGTAAGCATCGATATCCGCCAAGGAAATTTGCGCAGTTTGTAGCAACTCGTCTACCGTTAGGCAAAGGTTTTCGCTGTGGCGAGTGCCAAGTTGTGGTTTTGTGCAGTCGATAATTTTGTCACCATCAATCAAAGCCACTACCAAGTCCTTTGTAGTTGTGTCGATAAGTAGAATTTTCATAGATACCTTTGTATGGTTATTTGACGGGAGTTTTCGTCAAGTTTTTCGATAGTAACAACAATGCAATCGCGTGGCAACAACTCGGCAATGTTTTCGCTCCACTCGATACAGGAAACGGAGTCCTTTTCGCCAAAAAACTCGTTCAAACCAAGCATTTCCGCCTCTTCGGGGTCCATGATGCGGTAAAAATCGAAGTGATTGAGAACAAGTCGGCCACCGTTGTATTGATTGTGCAAGGCAAACGTGGGGCTTGTGATGACATCGTCGATGCCAAGCCCCTTTGCAACACCTTTGACAAAGTGTGTTTTACCTGCGCCAAGGTCGCCGTTTAGCAAAATTGTTTCCCCACCGATAAGCGTTGCGGAAAATTGTTGGGCAAAATCTTGCGTTTGTTGTGCAGTTGTTGTGATTACTTGTGGTTTCATAGGTCAATTATACATCAAACTAACAAAAAACTCAACCATTACAACACAAAAGGGCAACTATTTTGTAAGTTGCCCTAGTAATTGAACAATATTGATGATTTTGTTAGCAAATTTGATTGACGTCACTTGCTGGCGCAATCAATCGCACTATGTTCGCAAATTAGTCGTTTTGTGTGTTTTTGCTTTTGATTTCCCAATGGAGCGCCTTTGAAAGTGGCTTGTAGGTTAGGTAGGAAACAATGGAGCAAATAACGCATCTAAGCAAGTTGAAAGGCAAAACGCCAATTGGGATGTAGAATGCGTAGAAATTTTCCGTTGTGACACCATCATACAAAGAAGAAACAGCATTGACAATGATTTGCATGCCAACCTCGGCATTGCCGTTACCAAATTGATTTGCATAGAAAGGAATCAAAATAAGCCAGTTACACAAAGCGCTGAACAACAACGCGCTTGCAGTACCCACCGCCATGCCAATGATAGCATTTTTGCGACCTTTAGATACGTGGTAAATCAACGTTGCAGGCAAAACAAAAGCAATGCCCACAAGGATATCTGCGCACTCGCCAACGCAAGCGGTGGATGTAAAAGGCATCTTCAAAAGGCACTTTACCACAACGATAATAACGCTGGCAAGCGGATTGATTGCAAAGCCACCAAGCAACGCTGGCAAGTCGGAAATTTGCACGTCCAGCCAAGGTGGGAAAAATGGCAATGGAAATTTGACAAACATGTACAATATGTAGGAAATGGCTGTTAGCACCGCCATAACTGCAATGTTACCTGTGGTAAACAACGTTTGCTTGCCCTTTGTTTGGTTTGTGATTTGTTCGCTCATAAAAACTCCTTCTCTTTGGAAAGCAAAAAGCCCCTGGATTGCTCCAAGGGCGTAAAATGTCGCAAATATTCGACAAATTCTTTTCTCATCCGGACTGTACCGTCGGTGCAGGAATTTCACCCGCTCGGCAACCAAAAGGTTGTTCATAGACTATAACTATCGGTGTGGAATTTCACCACGCCCCAAAGAATTTATTTTGTTGTGATTGTATTGTACTACGACATTAGTTGGATGTCAATAGTTTTGCAACAATTTGCGAACAATTTTGTTATAGAACTAATTTTTCGCGGACACGTGGTGTGTTTTTGAATAATTATAACAAAATTGTTTGCCTAAAAAATTTGCATTTTTTGTGTAAAAATTAACTTTTAGTGCGCTGTGTACTCGTGTTGCTTTTGAATAGTTCCGTCCGTCAAGCTTTGATGGTTAACGTCGTACATGTAGATTTGGCCGTAGTCTGCACTGCTTGTGTCCACGTTGATTTCGATCATAGACACACCCTTGCCAAGGTCGTTGCCATTTTCGTCATCCCATTGGTCAAGGTACATTGCTGGGCCTTCGTAGCCCCAAAGCGCGCCGATAATTTTTTCCAAAAGTGGATGTTCGCCCTCGGTATTGAAGAAAGGATACGTGTGGTAGCCACAACAACGGCCATACGCCATAAAGATACCCTTTTCCGTCAGTCCACGAATTGTGTTGATATGGTCGTGACCAACGAACACACCCTTTGTGGAGCCAAGCGCAACCATTGTGTCGTACATTGCTTGACCGCAACTGCCACCTTGAAAGGCGATGCCAGGCAAAGTTTCCCCCTTCCACTCTCTGTCTACTTCTTGGATGGATCCTGCCTTGTTTGGATCGTTTAGCACTTCCAGATGTGCTTTGAATGGAATGTGCATAAACAAGGAACTTTGAACTTTGGGATTTTTTGTTTGCAATCCTTGGATAACCCATTTGTACCAATTTGCTTGATCTTGCTCGATTTCGCCATACTCACGATTGAACACGTCCGTTTGGCCCTCTTGATACATGTTGCTGTCCATCATACACAAAGAGTAGACAAGGTTACCACTACCGTCCTTGACGTTTACAAAGTAGTTGCTTTCGCCCATGATGTTGGATGGACCACCATCAAACAAGCAGTACTTGTACTTGGCTAGCAACTCGGCATGGCGATACTTGGAAAATGTCATTTCGCTATCGTGGTTGCCGTAGGCATAGGTCCAGTAGACTTGCTTTTTCTCCATAAAATCAGCAAAGTGCTTTACCGCGGTTTTTGCAAAAATACTAAACGTTAGGTCGCCAGTTACAACTGCAACGTCTGGTTTTAGTTGGTCGATGGCTTTGTCCAACAGGTCCATTGTCTTTTTGTCGTGCGTCCAACTGCCAAACTTCATTTGTGGATCGGCAATTTGCATGATGCGAAGTGGCCTACTTCCGTCAAACTCGATGGGCAAAGTTAGCATGTTTTGGTAGTAGTTATCAAAGTTTTCCGTTGCGGACCAAGTTGTGCCGTTTCCGTAGTAGTTTTCCTTAGGGGAATAGGTGCCAATTTCGATGCTAATCAACACGCTGATGACAATTAGCGCGATAACAGCCAACGCTATTAGCCAGCCCTTTTTGTTACGTTTTTTGGTTTTTGCTTTTGCCATAGTTTACCTCGTGTAAAAATGAGCAAAGTTGCCCTTTGCTCATCTATTTTGTTAAATATTTGTTGTTATTTGCAAATTTCTACGCCACAGCTTGCGCCAATACGGTCTGCGCCGGCATCAATCATTGCAAGTGCTTCCGCTGTGTTGTGGATGCCACCACTTGCTTTTACCTTGAGGCCGTGAGGATGAACTGTGTCCGCCATGAGTTGCACCGCGTGAACAGTTGCACCGCCCTTGCCAAAGCCTGTGCTTGTCTTTACGAAGTCGGCACCGGCAGCAATGGACGCTTTGCAAGCGTTTACAATTTGAGTATCAGTTAGGTTGCAGGTTTCGATGATAACCTTCAAAACAAGGTCACCGCAAGCCTTTTTCAAAGCGGAAATTTCCTTTTCTACCTTTTTCCAGCTGTTGGATTTTGCGTGAGATTGGTTGATAACCATGTCGATTTCCGTAGCGCCATCCTTGATGGCTTGTTTTGTTTCGAAAACCTTTACTTTGGTTGTGTTTTCGCCAAGAGGGAAGCCGATAACTGTGCAAACTTTAACTTGAGTGCCTTCAAGTTCCTTTGCGGCAAGTTTAACGTGGGTTGGGTTTACGCATACGCTTGCAAAACCAAATTCGCGTGCTTCGGCGCAAAGTGCAACAATTTGACTGCTTTTTGCAGGTTTAAGCAATGTGTGGTCGATGATTTTAGCAATTTGAGTGTTCATTTGTGCTCTCCTTGATTTGGAATTTGATTGGAACAAGGTTTGTTCCATAGTTGAAAAGATTATAACACAAAACGGTTAGTTTTTCAATACAATTTTGCAAAAAATTGATGTTTTGTGCGATGTATAATATTGAGTATCTATATATATAATAAAACTTCAAATAATATTATTGCAGACAAATGTAATAATATTATGCGATCAAGCGGATGATTGTTGCAAATTAGTTTTAGGCTAGTTGCAAAATGTCACGCAAATAGCACACTACTTTTTGCGCTTGGAGAGGTCGATTGTTAGGGTGTTTTCGTCAAAATCGAAACTTTCCACACGCTTGCCGTGATTTCCCTTGATGGCCCTTACAAGCAAAAACACCAGGTAGCCAATGCACAGCGCAATGCCAACGCAACAAAATATGATAATAGGCAAAACTTCCTTCATGATGCACCTCGACAAGAGTTTAGCACACGGGTTGTCACAAAGATTGTCACTTTTTGTGCATATTGAGATTTTTTCGGCAAAGTACAATTTGTTTTGCATACCGCGCAAAAGATATGCATCTTGTCAAATACTACAAGGATACTTTTGTAGCAGTCCACAAAACACTTTGTGCATATTTTCCAACCAAATGCAAACACTATCATAAACAAGGAGGAAATTATGAAAAATTTTGTTATATATCTTGCCCTTGCGATGGTTGTTTTGGCAATTGTGCCCACAATGGCAATGGCAACCACAACGGAAAAGGAGATAGCCGACCTTGCCATGCAAAACGAAAAGGTTGTAAAAGCCAAATGCGTGGTTTACGAGCGCAACTGCTTGGTGGCAATCCAAACGGAAAAGTTCCAAAGTCGCACCGAATACTGCAACTTTGTGGAACAATTTGAAAATCAAGTAAAGGCCAAATACCAAATTGACAACATCAAAGTGACACGCAACCCCAAAGTGATGAGTAAACTTGACCACTTTGAAAAACTTGGCGACGCAGAACGCACCGAGCAAATTCAAAAACTGATTGAATACCTTTTGAACAAGCCAATGCCACTACCCGCACGACCACTAAAGCCACCGTTTGATAGATAATAGCATAATATTTAGAAAAACCACCCTGCAAATAAGGGTGGTTTTGTTTATTAGTTAATGGTACAATTGGCCTATTATTGATTACTTCTGTACCAATAGTAGTTAGAATATGTAGTTTTTAGATATGTTGCATTTTGTTCTAGATCAGTCAAAATTAGATTTGTGACATTCGTCTCATCTGCCGCCTTAAACACATACCAGAAATTTACGTCTTCAAAAACAGCACTTGTCAGATTTGAGCAACCAAGAAATGCATCTTCCCCAATAAATACTACACTGCTTGGAATAGTAATACTAGCAAGACTGTAGCAATTGTCAAATGCAGAAACACCAATGCTTTGCAAACTTGAGGAAAGTGTAACATTGCCAAGTTGTGTGCAATCGAAAAATGCATGACTGCCTATCAATACTACGCTATTTGGAATTATAATGCTTTTCAATTTAGAAGAAGACTCAAAAGCGCCATCTCCAATACTATACAATTTGCTATCTTGTTGGAATGTAACAGTTGCATTTCCGCAATCATTGAACGCATTATTACCAATGCTTGTGATGTCGTTTCCAATATATACATCGACAAGACTATAGCCGCTATTCCAGAAAGGACTGTTAACGCCGTAATCCTTCATAGCACCTACACCCTTGACGTAGATATCATGTTTTTTGTCTGAACGAACAATTATATAACCTTTGACACTGTCGGTTGTAGTTTTAGACATATCATACACTTCTATAGCGACATCTACAATGTTTTCTTGGCAATATGCGCAAGAATCTGCTTCTTGGAAATTGTGGCCAGTTGCGTCAACTTGAGCATCCGTGTAAGTATCGCCACAAACAGAGCATGTGTGCGTTGTGAATCCTTTTTGGGTACAAGTAGGAGTTGTTAACACAGACTCGTAGCTATGTCCTATTGCTGAGATCTCCTGATAAGTTGTGTAACTGCAACGAGAGCATGTTATATACTCACTCCAACCAACATTTGTACAAGTTGGTGCTTGTGCATCGTGTTCCACTGTGTCGTGGCCAAGCGCATTTATATAAGCATCCACATAGACATCGCCACATGTAGCACAAGTATGAGTCGTGTAACCTTGCTCCAAACAAGTTGGATCGGTAACAACTGCTGCATAACTATGACCTGTTGCTGTGACAACTTCTGTTTCCTTTTCTCCACACTCGCAAACTCTTTCTTTTGAGCCATCTTGAGTGCAAGTAGGTTGTTTTGTAACTTCCCACTCGCCAAATTCACACGAGTGACATGCCGTAAGTGCCAAGCAACTTCCAACCAAAATTGCCAGCAAAATAATTACTAAAATTTGTTTTTTCATAATGTTTCTCTCTGTTTTACGCCCAGACGGCTTATATTTCACTTATACCACGTGCTTGTGCTAACACCCAGTCTTGCACACGCTTGTTAGACTGTTTTGTGTTATGCGAATATTAGTAAATTACAATCCCAAGATCTTTTCGCAAACGGCAACGACCATTTTGAAAGATTCTTCCTCAAATGGAGATTCTAGGCCACACTCGTCCAAAAGTTCCACAAAGGTTTTGGTGCCACCAAAGTCCAAAAATTTGTTGTATTTGGCAAAGGCGCTGTCAAAATCTTGTTGGGACAAAGCCAAAAATTGCAATGCGGTAAATTGTGCAAGGCAGTAGTCGATGTAGTAGAAAGGACTTTCGTAGATGTGCGCTTGACGTTGCCAACGACGGCCGTCTTGAAGTGCCACGATGCCTTCCGTTGTCATGCAGGGCAAAAATTGCTTTTCAATTTGGTTGTAGAAAGCATTGCGCTCGGCAGGTGTCATGTTGGGGTTGTCGTAGCAGGTTTGTTGGAAGTAGTCGACAATTGTGCCGTAAGGAATGAACGTGATTGCACCACCAATGTGTGTGAACTTGTAGTCTTCCGTTTGGTCGCCAAAAAATTTGTCAATCCAAGGATATGCCAAAAATTCCATGGACATGGAGTGAACTTCGGCAGTTTCCATGGAGATGCTGGAAAGGAAGTCGCTTTCGATAAAGAAGGACTTGTAGAACTCGAACGCATGGCCGAACTCGTGTGTAAGTACGTCGATATCGCCAGCGGAGCCGTTCCAGTTGGCAAAGATAAATGGAAGGTTGAACTCGGGTATGCCATCGCAGTAGCCACCGCCAGACTTGCCTTCGCGACTCATAACGTCAAAGCACTCGCTCTCCACCATGGTGTCGAACAACTTGCCAGTTTCGGGGGACATTTCGTTGTACATTTGAGATGCCTTTTGGAAAAGTTCCTCTGGAGTGCCAACTGGGCGAGGTTCGTTTTTTGTGAACACGCCGTGGTCGTAGTAGTACATCTTGTCAATACCGAGGTCTGCGCCCACCTTTGCACGGATTTTGTTTGCAAGGGGAACGATGTACTTCAAAACGTTATTGCGGAACTTGGCAATGTCTTCCTTGGTGTAGCAGTTACGTTGCATTTGCATGTAGCCGAGCTTGGAGAAGTTTTCAAACCCCAACTTTTGTCCCATACGTGTGCGTACGGCAACAAGTTTGTCGTAGATTTCGTCAAGTTGCGCTTTGTTTTGTTCAAGAACTGTGCCAAGAGCAATTGCTGCTTGCTTGCGCACTTCGCGATCGTTGGACGTAAAGTACTTACCAAGGCCACTCAAAGGCAATTTTTCGCCGTTGAAGTCCACAACAATGCTACTCATAAGCTTGCGGTAGGCAGTTGTGAGTTTGTTTTCCTCGATGCGGTCTTCCACCAAGCGTGGATCGTTGGCGTCAACGGACATTTGCAAGTTGGTAAACATTACCTTGGGGAAACGTTTTTCCAACTCAGCACGGAAAGGACTTGTAAGGTAGCAGTTGGCAATTTCCGCTTGAGCAACACCAATTTGTGGCATTACTTCGTCGAGGTAGTCTTGCTCGGCAGCATAGAACTCGTCACGAGTATCTTGAGAAAAACGAATGAATGCAATGTGAATTGGCGTGCTTGCCTTTTCCGCAAAGGCCTTGTACTCGTCGTGAACGGCATAGAACTCCTCTACAGTTTTGGCACTTTCAAAACGTTGTTTGAACTCGGCAAGCGCTTTGAGAAATTGGTCTTTGTCGGGGCGAACGTACTTGATTTGAGATAGTTTCATAATATACTCCTTTGCCCATAAATCTTGGGCGACAAAATTTTACAAATTTTCGATTTTGTGGATAAAATCACATACAACTTGCTCGTAGCGAGGTTTGTCCACAGCAATACTGCGAGCGTGCTCGGCACCATCAAACAGGTGCAATTCGCTGTTGGGGTTTTGGCAGACATTGTACATATCCACGCTGTGATGTGGTTGGATGAAGGTATCGGACGCGCCGTGGATAAAGCAAATGGGCACGTTGCTGTTTTTTACACAGTTGATGGGGACAGTTTTGGTAAAGTCGTAGCCAATCTTTTTGGTGGAAATGACGTTAGCAAAGTCCACCGTGGGAAAAGGGGGTACGTGAGCAATTTGGAAGCAAAGTTCGCGGTAGTAGTTCATCGTGTGGGAAAAACCACAGTCGGCAACAAGCAAGTTGATGTCACTACGCAAGCCAAGTTCGCACAAGATTGTTACTGCGCCCATACTTTCGCCGTGGAGCGCCAAAAAGCAATCTTGACCGAACAAATTTTTTGTGTAGTCGATAACTGTGCTAAGATCGAACTTTTCGTTGAATCCAAGTGTTGTGTAGGGGCCGTCGGAAAGCCCAAAGTAAGCGTGGTCGTACAGCACTAAACTGTAGCCTTGCTTGTAGAAAATGCTACCATACTTTACCGAGTTGATGCGGTTGCAGGTATGTCCGTGGCACACTATTGCCACCTTTTTGCACGTTTGGTTGGGCATTTCCGGATGGAAAACAACTTCACCACGAATTTTGCCGTGGACACCATCAACTTCGAACTCTTGTTTGTTCCAGTTATGTAGATAGTCGTCAAAATCTACGTTGAAATCTTGCTTTTGCGACTGCATTGATTGATCGAAAGTATAGGCAATTGGGCGAGTTGCCATCTTGAAAACGCCGTTTGCGATGATGTAGCACAAAATTGTGTACAAAAGCGCAACGCCCAAAACTACCAATAAAACAATTACTGCTGGATGCATTTGTTACCTCACATTTTTTGTATTGTTCCGCTTGTGCCACAGGTTGCAAGACGGAAAATTTCACTTGCAACTTCGCTTGGAAGGTAGCACTTGGTGTTGTGTTCGGCACAAAATGCTTGCTTTTCCTCCTCGGTGTAGCCAGCGCACATTTCCGTTAGCACTATCGGTGGGCAAATGCAGTTGACGTTTACCATGCCGTCAAGTTCTTCTGCAAGGGATTGGGTTAGCCCAACAACGGCAAACTTGCTCATTGCGTACACACTTTCGCAAGAAGCGCCCACTAGTCCCCAAATGGAAGACATGTTGACAATGGCTGGGTTTGTGCCACCACGCAAAAGGTCAACTGCGTGTTTACAACACAAAAACACACCTTTGGCATTGGTGTCCATCACAAAATTGTAGTCGTCTAGGGACACATCTTGGACAAGTCCGCCACGCCAAACGCCTGCGTTGTTTACAAGTATATCCAAATGTTTGAAGTACTTTTTGATCCAAGAAAACATCTCCACCACTTGACTTTGGTTGGAAACATCCGCTTGGTAAAGGTGCACATCGCAACCTTGGGCTTGCAACTGTTGTTGCAAATTGCGTGCGTTTGATGCGCTTTTGTTATAGTTTAGAATTACGGTGTAACCTTCGGTGGCAAACTTTTTGACACACTCGGCGCCAATACCACGAGATCCACCTGTTATAAGTGCTATTTTCATGATTTTATGTTCTATAAGTTGATTAAATTTTACTGCAAAATTACTCTTGGGACAACGCTTCCCACTCCGCAAGGGCATTTTCTAATTGGCAGTTGGCATCGTCAAGTTGTTGCATCACAACGGACAGTTTGGAGTAGTCGCTAGCAACCTCTGGCAAGGCCATTTGGTTTTGCAAGTCTTGCACCAATTCTTCCAACTCGGTGATGAGTTTTTCCAACTCCTTTAGGCGCTTGGCCTTGTTGGTTTGCTCGGCGCGTTGTTTTGCGTTGCGGTAGGTGGAAGTTGGCTTTTGTTGCTTGGGTTGCTCCACAACAGTTTGCGCTTTGCTTGCGATAAAGTTGTCGTAGTTGCCTGTGTACACGTTGAGTTGTTTGTTATCCAACTCCACAATGGTAGATGCAATGGAGTTGACAAAGTATCTGTCGTGGGACACAACAAGCAACGTGCCGGTGTATTGTTTCAATGCATCTTCTAGCGCTTCACGGCTTGGCAAATCCAAGTGGTTGGTGGGCTCGTCGAGCAGTAGCAAGTTGTTATCTTTGGCCATTAGCATTGCAAGGCCAAGTTTTGCCCTTTCCCCACCGGAAAGTTCTTTTACCAGTTTGTAGACGTCGTCCGCACCAAGTGTTACTTGCGCAAGTAGTCCACGCACGTCCGTTTGTGACATACGAGTGTTATCAAACCAAAGTTGGTCCAAAACACGCAAATTACCATCCAAATTGACGTTTTCTTGGTCATAAAAGCCAAATCGAACGTTTTTACCAAAGATAATTTTGCCAAGGTCGTAGGGGTTTTGAGAGGCGATACGGCGAATAAGCGTGGACTTTCCTGTGCCGTTTAGCCCAAGCAATGCCACCTTTTGACCACGGCGAATTTGCAAGTTGACACCATCCAAAAGCACCTTTTGGTCGTAGCCGAAGGTAAAGTTTTGAATTGTCAGCGGAAACTCACTTGGCTCGTTGGAGTAGGAAAACGCAAACCTTGGTGGGCGTTCGTCCGCCTTGGGTGCATTGATAATTTCCATCCTGTCCAACATCTTTTCGCGCGATTTTGCCATGTCGGCAGTGGATGCGCGAACTTTGTTGCGAGCAATGTAGTCGGTTAGTTTTTCAATTTCCTTTTGTTGCTTTTCGTAGGCGCGAAGTTGATTTTCAATTCGTTCCGCCTTCAAAAGGCGATACTTGGTATAGTTGCCCTTGTATGCCACCACTTCTTGGTGTTGAACGTCCCAAATGGAGGTGCAAATTTTGTCCAAAAAGTATCTGTCGTGGGACACAACAAGCAACGTGCACTTGGTAGAAAGCAAAAAGTTTTCCAACCAATCGAGAGTTTTGTAGTCCAAGTGGTTGGTGGGCTCGTCCAAAATCATCAGTTCAGGACGTTGCAAAAGCAGTTTACAAAGTGCCGCTTTGGTCTTTTCGCCACCGGAAAGAGTGGATACAACCCTGTCGGCAAACTGCATCATGCCCATGCCGTTAAGCACAGTTTTTACCTTGACTTCCACCGAGTAGGCATCCTTGGCGTCCGCCTCCAAAGTGAGATTGTGATACTTGCTTGAAAGTTTTTTGTACTCGTCACTATCAAACGGACAAGATGCCATTTGGTTGGCAACTTGGTTGATTTGCTCAATCAGTTGTGTGTGGTAATGGAACACCGACATCATTTCGGCATACAGTGTATTTGAGGAAACAAAGTCGCAATTTTGCTTGAGGTAGCCAATGGTTAGACCATTTTTGCGGATAACTTCGCCACTAAACAACGAAAGTTCGCCACAAATACAGCCCAGCAAAGTGCTTTTGCCAGCACCATTTGCGCCAACAAGGCCGATACTGTCCCCTTCGTTGATATCCAAGTTGACACCACTAAATATTACGTTGTCGGCATATCGGAACTCGGCCGATTTCATTTGCAATATCATTGTTTGCCTCATAGAAATTTTGACGGCACTACGCCGTCAAAATTGCTTTGTTTTGTAAAATTAGTTTGTTTTCTTCTTGTTAGACTTTTCCACACAATTTTTGGGGCCGAAAAAGAGAAACTCGAAGAAGTTGAGAATGAAAGGTGTTGCGAGAATTTCCGCAATCAAAAGTAGCAATTGCTCGCGTGTGAGTGGAACGTAACTCAACATTGAGTAGAATTGTGGCACAAGCAATGCAACAAGTACGACCACCCAAACTGCAATGTAAGCAAGCAATCTCCACTTTGTGAGCGGTTTCAATGCGTGGTGAACAGCGCAAATACCACCAAACGTGTAAGTGATTGTTACCAATGTGCCAAGTTGCTCGTTGGTTTGAATCATATCAGGTTGCAACTCGCGCAAAGCGTAAATTATTGCAGTTGTAACAATAAACGTCAACGATGCAGGGAAGCAACGCTTAAGCACGTTGGTCAAGAAGTTGCCCTTGATGATGTTTTTGTTGGGTAAAAGTGCCAGCACAAATGTTGGCACCGCCACAACTACTGCGTCCATCAGCGTTACTTGCAAACTTGTTAGTGGGCTTGCCATTGTTTGCCCCAAGCCAAAGTGCATGATGATAAGCATGATGTTGATGGCAATTACGTACACCGTCTTCATAAAGAACATGGACGTTGCATTTTGTAGGTTGTTTACAACGCGACGACCTTCGGCAACTACCATTGGCAGGGAGTTGAAACTGTCGTTCATCAAAATCAAGTGGGCAACTTGACGTGCGGCATCACTACCGCCGGCAAGGGAAATGGAGCAATCGGCCTCTTTCATAGCCAAGATGTCGTTTACACCGTCACCTGTCATAGCAACAGTTTGGCCGGCTTGGCGCATTGCTGTGACCAAAATTGCCTTTTGATCGGGGGAAACTCTGCCAAATACTGTGTACTTGGTGGCAGCTTCCTTTACTTGCTCTTCCGTCATACCTTCCAAGCTGATGTAGTTTTCCGCATCTTCAACGCCAACGCGTGTTGCGATGTTTGCAACTGTGCTTGGGTTATCACCGGAGATAATTTTGATTGCTACGCCATTTTGACGGAACCAGTTGATGGTTTCTTCCGCATCGGTACGGATGTGGTCTTCGATGGCAATGATAGCGATTGGTCTGCGAACTTGTGGGATGTTTGCGCTACTGCTACTCATTGTGGTTGTGCTGTGCGCAAGCAACAACACGCGTAGACCTTGTGCGGAAAACCTTGCAACCATGTCTGATACGTGTTGGTTGGGAGTTTTGAGTACGTACTCGGGCGCACCAAGGAAATAAGTGCCTTCGCCCTTGAAGGATACTGCGGAAAGTTTGCGCTCGGAGGAGAATGGTACAATTGCCGAAACGTTGTCCAAACTTGGGTTGCGTGGAGAGCCGAAGTACTTTTTGAGCGCTTTGCTTGTCATGTTGTCCGCTTGCAAAGCGGTGTTCATACTGGAAATGATTTCGCGAACGGTGTAGGAAACACGCGTACTTGGGCGCAGGTCGATACTTTCCACAACTTGCATTGTACCGTCGGTGATTGTTCCGGTTTTGTCCAAACACAAAGTATCAACACGCGCAAGCATCTCGATGCAGTAGAGTTCTTGCACCATTGTTTTGTTCTTTGCAAGATATAGGAAAGACTTACCCAAAGAAATACTTGTAAGCAAGAATGGACCGGCGGTTATCATTGAGATGATGGAGCCTGCGGTAAGTTCCAACGCTTTGTCGTGGAGTTTCCACGAAAGAACTGCATCAAAGGACTTGACGTTGATAATGTACAAGCAAATTGCCATTGGCACAAGCACGATTGCTTCGAATACCAAAATGGTGTTTAGCGCTTTGAGCATTTGGGAACGTGGCTTTTTGTACTGCTTTGCACGACCAGTTAGGCCTGCAATGTAGTTGAATTTGCCAACCGCTGTTACCTTTGCCGTGCAACTGCCAGAAACGATAAAACTACCTGCGTACAAAATGTCGCCCGGCTTTTTGGAAATGGCGTCGCTTTCGCCCGTTAAGATGGCTTCGTTTGCCTCCACAAATCCTTCCAAAATTACACAGTCGGAGGAAATTTGTGAGCCATTGGCAAGCACTACAACGTCATCAAGCACCAATTGATCCACAGGAATATCTGTTTGATTTCCATCGCGCACCACCTTGATTTGCGGTTGAGTGATGAGGTTGAGTTTGTCCAGTGTCTTCTTGGACTTGATTTCCTGAATGATGGCAATAAGTGTGTTCAAAACCACAACTGGCACGTAGGTGCATTGCTCCCACTTGCCGTTGGCTAGTAGCAAAACTGTGATAATCAGGTAAATTACGTTGAAAAAGGTCAGCAGATTGGAAAATATGATTTGACCGATGCTTTTGCTCTTGCGCGACGTGTCGATGTTTACCAAACCTTCGTCCGTACGGCTTTGCACCTGTTCGGCAGTCAAACCAACTTTTGCATCTACCTGATAATGCTGAATATTTAGTTGGTCCAAGGATTTGACCTTGTTTAGTTTTTTTATTTGTTGCTTAGTCATCAATCTATTTTGTTAAAAGTTCCGTTTCTAAATTCGTAAATCTCGTAGCCTTGCTCTTTTAGTTGCTTGAATTGGTAACCAATGTTTTTGATCTTTTTGAGCAACGTTACGTTGTTGCCTTGTTTGCGTTGTTGACGGCAAAAATCCATCACGTACAACAAACTTTGTTTGTCCAATTTTTTGTCCACAAGCACAGCCTTGCCCATGGATTTTTGCTGTGTAGCACCGCGCTCTTGCAACAAAAGTACAATACGCTCGAAACCGATACTAAATCCGCAAGCAGGAACGTCTGTGCCGGTAATTTTGCCAATCATTTTGTCGTAACGGCCACCGCCACCAACAGAACTTACCATGCCTTCGACGGAAATTTCGTAGATGGTGCCTGTGTAGTAGCCCATACCACGAACAAGAGTTACGTCGAACTTGACCTTGCCGTTTGTAACGGAGTTGTTTGCAACGTACAAAATTTGTTCGATATTGGTTTTGACGTCATCTGGCAAACTGTCACCAAGCTCTTCCACGCACTTTGCAAATGGATCGCTAGCGGAAGTGATGCGGTTGATGAGGTCAACAAACTCGTACGCCTTACCAGGAGCAATTTGCTCCACTTCGGCAAGCACACCTGTTACGCCAATTTTGTCCAGTTTGTCCAAAGCGATGAACACTTTGTCCTTTTGGTCGTCGTCAAAACCGCAATGACTTGCAAGGGCATTGAGCAGACGGCGATCGGAAAGACGCACTACTACGTCGTTAAAGCCCAAGTTTGCCAATGCTTGCATTGTTGCGGAAATAAGTTCCGTTTCGGCAATGTTTGTTTCTTCGCCAATGATGTCGATATCGCATTGAACAAATTGACGGAATCTACCGCGTTGAGGACGGTCGGCGCGCCAAACGTTGTCCATTTGGATGGACTTGAAAACAGTTGGAAGTTGTCCAACGTTGTTGGAGTAGAAACGAGCAAGGGGCACTGTAAGGTCGTATCTAAGACCCAAGTCGCACAAGTTTTCCTCTGTGGCATTTTCCAACTTTTCGCCACGCTTCAAAATTTTGAAGATGAGTTTTTCGTTGTCGCCACCTTGCTTGGATGTGAGTAGTTGAATATTTTCCACCGCGGGAGTTTCGATACGTGTAAAACCGAAACTCTCGTAGGTTTTTTGAATGGTTGTTAGCACTTGTTGTCTAAGTGCAAATTCCTTGGGCAAAAAGTCTCGCATGCCCTTTGCAGGAGTTTTTGGTAGCATTGTGTTCTCCTTAGTCGATGATGTATTTGTTGAGATCTGCTTTTGCATTGCGCATTTCTTCTACTTTTGCTTCGTAGCCCTTACGACCAAACAAAGCGTAAGTAGCATTTTTGCCACCTTCGACACCTGGTTGGTTGTAGGCATCAATGTTGAACATTGCGCCAGCATAGGCAGTTTGAAGTTGCATCAAGTAGAGCAATGCACCGATGTTGTACTCGTTTACAACATCCATGCTGATTGTGTAGTTAGCGCGACCGCGTTGAGTGAGGTTGTAGCGTGTTGCGTGCAATTCCTTGGTCATAAGTTCGTTCAAGGAGTGTCCGCAGAGGAAGTTAACGTCGGGGAATGCTTCGCATCCGTGGGGGATTTGACACTCGCTACGGAAGTTGTCCACTTCGAGGAAGGTGATAACCTTGTCGAATGGGCCTTCGTTGTAAAGTTGAACTTGGCTGTGTTGGTCAGTTACACCAAGCGCCTTTACAGGTGTTTGGCCTACGTTTACCATGTTGCCATCAAGGTCCACTTCCTTACCGAGAGATTCTGCCCAAAGTTGGCAATACCAATCGGCAATGTACTTCAAACTGTCGGCATAAGGCATCATAACGCCAATATTTTTGCCCTCCTTCATGGAGATGTATTGCAACAATGCAATGGCAAGTGCTGGGTTGTGAGCGATATCGGCAACTTTGCACTTTTCGTCCATTTCGCGTGCACCACGGAGAAGTTCGGCAATATCAATACCGATAACTGCTGCAGGGAGCAAACCTACTGGGCAAAGCTCGGAGAAACGTCCACCAACACCATCGGGGATGTAGAAAGTTTCCAGTTGCAACTCGTTTGCAAGTTTGATAAGGTTACCCTTTGTTTCGCTTGTGGTAGCGATGATGCGATCCTTTGCTTTGTCGCCAAGTTTCTTTGTGAGCATGTCCATGATGATGAGGTATTGGCTCATTGTTTCGCTTGTTGCGCCGGACTTTGTGATAACGTTGAAAACTGTGTTTTCGATATCGATGATATCAAACAAAGCGTTCATTCTTTCGGGGTCTACGTTGTCGATAACATAGAAACGAGGACCTTTGCGAACGGAACGTGGAAGTTCGTTGTAGTAGAGATGCTTTAGTGCTGTGAAAACCGCAATTGGGCCAAGGGCGGATCCGCCAATACCCAAAACTACAAAGTTTTCGCAACTGTCTTGAATTTTTTTAGCAACTTGGTTGATGCGTGCAACAACATCGTCTTGATTGTATGGAGAGTCCATCCAACCTTGCATACCTTGGCCACGCTTGCTTTCTACCTTTGCGTGTGCGTCTTGTGCAAATGGTACAAGGCTTGTAAGTTGTTCGTAGGAGATACCCTTTTCTCCCAAAATGTCTTGCATCATGTTGTTGTAGTTAACTTTGATACTCATGTATAATCCTCCGTTTCTTGTTAGTCGATTGTGTACTTTCCAAACAAAGCTTTCCATGCTTTGCCGTGTTGCTTGTTTGCTGTGTGCAAAATGAATTTGATAAACTTGGCGGGTATTCCCCCTACACTCATCATGGAGATAAGTGGTGTTTGCATCATACCTGTCAAAATCATTTGCGCAACGGGATCTTGCAAGGTTTTGGATGGCGCTTTGCTCTTTGCGACCATCTTGCCAATTTTTGCAATAGTTTTGACAATTCCCACGGTGGGCATATCTTCAAACGTGTTTAGCAAAGTGAACTCGCCACGCTTGGGGATTGTGTACTCTTGTTTTTGTTGACCTGCCAATGCGTAGAATTGACCTTCGTCAATGGTAAAGGCGCCTTGGGGCTTAGTGAAGTAGTCTGGGTACAATTGTTGGTCGTTTCCGGACAAATCCTTGCCGAAAGTTACTTCTACTTGCTCGGTAAGCAACGTATCGTTGACGTTTTGACAAATGGAAATGCCATAGGTACCATTTACTGCTACGAAGTCCGTTTGGTGATAGATGGCAAATGCGCGCTCATCCAAATGGAAAGAAACCGTTTTGCTTTCGTTTGGTTGCAAAAGGATTTTGTCAAATGCCTTTAGTTCGCGCTTGGCACGGATATATCCGCAGTTGCAATTGTCCACATATAGTTGCACTACTTCGCTTGCAGGCACACTACCCACGTTTGTTACATCCACAGTTACGTCAAATCCCTTTGGACAAGGTGTTACATTCAAGTTGGAGTAAGTAAACTTGGAGTAACTCAAGCCATAGCCAAATGGGAAGAGTGTTGAGATATCGAATGTGTTGTAGTAACGATAACCAACAAAGATACTTTCGCGATGCTCGTCTACAAAACGGTCATTGGCAAAGTAGTTGCAGCAAGGGGTGTCTTGCAGTTGCAATGGGTAACTTTCTGCCAGACGGCCACTTGGGCTAACCTTGCCGAAAAGTAGATCGTAGGCACTTTCCATTACCGCTTCGCCACCCAAGTACATGTGGAGCAACGCTTGGGTTTTGTTGAGCCAAGGCATTGTGAATGGAGATCCACCAAAGGCAACAAATACAATGTTTGGGTTTACCTCGTGTAGCTTGTCCAACAGTTGTTGTTGACAAGTGGGGATTTCCAATTTTGTTCTATCGTAGCCTTCCCCTTCGAAGTCGTCGGTAAGACCACCAAAGAACACCACAGTTTTGCAAACTTTTGCAAGATCTATTGCTTGATTTTCCAATTTGTCTACCGCTTTGTCGCCAAGTACGTTGTAGCCTTGGGCAAAGTGGTATTGAACGTTGTTTTCCTCCAACACTTGCAAAAAGGTTTTTGCTTGGGCGTTGATGTGGCTACTGCCTGCGCCTTGGAAACGTGGCGTTGTGGCAAGTCCGCCCACTACCAAGATTGATTCCTCTTGCGCAAGTGGCAAAATGTCGTTATCGTTTTTCAAAAGTACCGCACAGTCGTTTTCCACCTGACGGCAAACGTTGTGCGCGGAATCATAATCCATTGTGAGTTCGGGTTTTGGGACGTTGCACTTTTCCACAAGGTTTACAACCCTTTGACAAGCGCGGTCGAGCGCCTCCATAGAGAGTGTGCCATCGTTAACGTACTTGATGGTAAGTTGCTCGTGGTAGTTGCCACCATCTGGCATTTCCAAGTCCATGCCCGCATCTATCGCCTCGGCAACGTTGTAGGTTGCGCCCCAGTCGGACATAACCAATCCGTCAAAGCCCCATTCGGTGCGAAGAATGTCGGTAAGCAAGCGCTTGTTTTGTGCGCAACTAGTACCGTTGAGTTTGTTGTAAGCATTCATGATGCAGTATGGTTGAGCGCCCTTTACTGCTTGCTCGAAAGCATACAGGTAGATTTCGCGTAGAGCCCTTTCGTCCACAACTGCGTTTACTGTCATACGGCGAGTTTCTTGGCTGTTTACGGCAAAGTGCTTCAAGCAACTGCCAACTCCCATGCTTTGCATGGATTGTATGTAGTTGGTTACCATTTGACCAGCCAAAAGTGGATCTTCGGAAAAGTACTCGAAGTTACGTCCACAAAGTGGGCTACGCTTGATGTTGACACCGGGGCCAAGCACCACCGATACACCTTGGGCTATTGCTTGCTTGGCAATTTCTTGACCAACAAGCCTTGCATTTTGCACATTCCAACTGGATGCAACTGCGCACGCTGTTGGGAAACAGGTTGCTTTGGCGCTGTCGTTGATGTTTTCGATTTTTTCGTTTAGGTCATCTTGCTTGCGGAGTCCGTGAGGGCCGTCCGTCATCATGATGACAGGTAGTCCCAAGCCATCAGCGGTATGCCAACTGCCATTGCCGTGGACAAGTTTTGCCTTTTGTTCCACTGTTAAATTGTCGATGAATTTGCTCATAGATATAGTCACCCACCTTATCACTATAATTCTACCACATATTGCCGTCAATGTGTACCATTATTGCGCAAAAAAACATAAATATTTTTATAAAATTTATTTATATATATCTTGAAATTTGTTGGAATAGGTATTATAATATAAGGCGTTGAAAATTTTTGCTTAAACGTGTGCTCACAGACTGGTTGATTGGCGACTTGGCCATAGCAATAACGGCACAAAAGGACTGTGTTTTTACAACAACCATTATCGTTTGTTTTGCATTGATAACGCGCAAGAAATTTTGTAGCGATTGACAGCAAAAGCATCAAAGTGTGGCACCACTTTACTAAAAGCAACAAAAGCCCTTTGCGGTAAGCAAAAGGCAAGAAGGAGTGTTTCTATGAAAAATCAATGGTACAAAGAGGCGGTTTTTTACCAAATTTATCCACGCAGTTTCAAGGACTCAAACAGCGATGGTATTGGCGACATCAAGGGTATTATTTCCAAGATTGACTACCTTGTTGACTTGGGAATTGATGCAATTTGGTTTTCGCCACTATATGCAAGCCCAAATGCTGACTACGGCTACGATATCTCCGACTACAAGGCAATCAACCCCGAGTACGGTACCATGGAAGACTTTGACGAAATGCTCGATTTGTTGCACAAAAACAACATCAAAGTTATCATGGACTTGGTAATCAACCACACAAGCGACCAACACGAGTGGTTCCAAAAATCTCGCGACGTGACTAGCAAGTACCACGACTACTACTACTGGCGCGAGGGCAAGGGCAAATGGGGCAAAAAGCCACCCAACAACTGGACAAGCTTTTTTGCCGGTAGCGCTTGGCAATACGACGAAAAGGTGGGCAAGTGGTATCTCCACTTGTTTGACAAAAACCAACCGGATTTGAACTACTTCAACCCCAACGTGATGAAGGAAATTCAACAAATTTTGCGTTTTTGGCTAGACAAGGGGGTTGACGGATTTAGATGTGACGTTATCACACTACTCTCCAAGACGTTTGGTTTGCCAAACGGTGCGCCAAGCCCTGCACTTTGCGGACGTGAACACTACATCGATGGTCCACGCATGGAAGAGTTGCTTGGTCAACTGCAAGAAGTTTTGCGTGAGTACGATGCCTTTACCGTTGGCGAAAGCGTGCTTATCAACGTGCCAAAGGCGCTCAGATACACCACCGAAGGTAACGAATACCTTACAACAGTTTTTGCATTTGACTCGGTAAATGCCGACAACTACTTTGGCTTGAAACAACTTGTGCGCCCATTTAGTTTGAGAAAACTAAAAAAGAGCATGCGCACCTGGCAACACGGACTTTACGGCAAGAGTTGGAACACCTTGTTTTGGGAAAACCACGACCAAGCGCGCATTGTTGGTAGATAC
>JAFQSA010000040.1 GCA_017409765.1 Clostridia bacterium
ATTTGAGCAGCACCAGTGATCATGTTCTTAACGTAGTCGGCGTGGCCTGGGCAGTCTACGTGTGCGTAGTGACGAGTAGCTGTTTCGTATTCAACGTGTGCTGTGTTGATTGTGATACCACGAGCTCTTTCTTCTGGAGCCTTGTCGATTTCGTCGTATCTCATAACTTGAGCACCGTTAGCCATAGCCATAACCATTGTGATAGCAGCTGTCAAAGTTGTCTTACCGTGGTCTACGTGGCCGATTGTACCAATGTTTACGTGTGGTTTACTTCTGTCAAATTTAGCTTTTGCCATTGTAATAAATCCTCCAATTTTTTTTGTTTTTTAATTTTTTTTGTTAAAATTTAATTTGATAATGTTATTATATCTTATTTTTCAATTTTGGTCTATACTTTTACGCTATTTTCCCAAAATTATTTTGTGCTTTGTTCTTTTACAATCTTATCCTTGATTGCCTTTGGAACTTCAGCAAAGTGGTCAAATTGCATTGAGTAGTTACCACGGCCTTGTGTACGAGAACGCAAGTCTGTTGCGTAACCGAACATTTCAGCAAGAGGAATAAATGCATTTACCACTTGAACACCGTTGCGGATTTCGATGCTGGAAATTGTACCACGACGAGAGGAAACGTTACCCATAACGTCGCCCAAGTACTCTTCTGGCATTGTGATTTCTACCTTCATCATAGGCTCGAGCAAAACTGGTTCTGCCTTCATTGCGCCATTCTTGAGAGCAAGGCTACCTGCAATCTTGAATGCCATTTCGGATGAGTCTACTGGGTGGAAACTACCGTCGTAAACAGTTGCCTTGAAGTCAACAAGTTCGTAGCCTGCAAGAGGACCAACCTTGGCTGCTTCCATGATACCGTTGTTAACAGGTTGGATGTATTCCTTTGGAATGGAACCACCAACTGTTTCGTCAACAAATTGGTAACCTTGGCCTGGTTCCAATGGTTCAAGACGAATCTTACAGTGACCGTATTGACCTTTACCGCCCGATTGCTTAACGTGCTTACCTTCCACTTCCACAGATTTGCGGATAGTTTCGCGGTAGGAAACTTGTGGTTGACCGATGTTCGCTTCTACTTTGAACTCACGAAGCAAACGGTCTACGATGATTTCCAAGTGCAATTCGCCCATACCAGCGATGATTGTTTGGCCTGTTTCTTTGTCGGTGTATGTCTTGAAAGTTGGGTCTTCTTCTGCAAGTTTTGCAAGAGCCAAGCCCATCTTTTCTTGACCTGCTTTTGTTTTTGGTTCGATTGCAACCTTAATAACTGGCTCTGGGAATACCATGCTATCCAAAACGATTGGTGCATTTTCTACACAGAGTGTGTCACCAGTGGTTGTATCTTTCAAACCAACGAGAGCAACGATTTCGCCTGCGTAGGTTTCCTCGATTTCTTGACGTTGGTTGGAGTGCATTTGCAAAATCTTTGTGATACGTTCACGCTTGCCCTTTGTGGAGTTGTACACATAGGAACCTGCTTGCAATGTACCGGAGTAAACACGGCAGTAAGCAAGTTTACCAACAAATGGGTCAGCAACGATTTTGAATGCCAAGCCACAGAATGGCTCGCTGTCGTCGGTGTGACGAACAATTTCTTTGCTTTCGTCGTCTACGTCGAAACCAACAACGTGGTCAACGTCAACTGGGCTAGGAAGATAGTCGCAAATTGCATCAAGCAACTTTTGAACACCCTTGTTTTTGTATGCTGTACCGCACAAAACTGGGTTGATTTGAAGAGAAATAACTGCTTTGCGGAGTGCTGTTTTGATTTCGTCAACGGACAAGTCGCCTTCTTCAAAGAACTTTTCCATCAACTCGTCGTCTGTTCCAGCAAGGAACTCAACAAGCTCTGCGTGAGCGATTTCTACTGCGTCAATCATGTCTTCGGGGATTTCGCCTTCGTCAACAACTACGCCTGTAGGATCGTTGTAGAAATAAGCTTTTTTAGTGATAACGTCAACAAGACCGCGGAATGTTTCTTCCTTGCCGATTGGCAATTGGATTGGCATAGCGTTTGTCTTGAGGCGTTCGCGCATCATCTTTACTACGTTGTCGAAGTTTGCACCGTTAATATCCATCTTGTTTACGAATGCAATGCGAGGAACGTTGTATTTGGATGCTTGGTGCCATACAGTTTCACTTTGTGGTTCTACACCACCTTTAGCGCAAAATACTGCAACAGCACCGTCAAGAACACGCAAGGAACGTTCAACTTCTACTGTGAAGTCTACGTGGCCTGGTGTGTCGATCAAGTTGATACGGTGGTCAACGTTGTTACTACCTACCCAGTTAACAGTTGTAGCTGCAGAAGCAATTGTGATACCACGTTCTTGCTCTTGAGCCATACTGTCCATTACGGCTGTACCTTCGTGAGTTTCGCCGAGTTTGCGAGTTTTACCAGAAAAGAACAAAATTCTTTCGCTGGTGGTAGTTTTACCGGCGTCGATGTGAGCCATGATACCGATATTACGAACGTTTTGCAACGGATAAATTCTTGCCATATCTTACCTTCCAAACTCCAAATTAAATTACCATCTGAAATGTGCAAATGCTTTGTTGGCTTCTGCAGAACGGTGCATTTCTTCCTTACGTTTGAATGCGCCACCCATTTCGTTGCAAGCGTCCATAAGTTCGCCAGCAAGACGAAGATGCATAAATCTTTCGCTACGTTTACGAGCGAACATTACCAACCAACGGATTGCCAAAGTTTGACGGCGTTCTGGTCTAACTTCCATTGGAACTTGGTAGTTTGCACCACCTACACGTCTTGCTTTGCACTCCAACATAGGCATCAGATTGTTGATTGCTTTGTTAAATACTTCCATAGGGTCTTGGCCTGTTTTAGCAGCGATTTCATCAAATGCGCCGTAAACAATTTCTTGAGCTGTACCCTTTTTACCATCCAGCATAACTTGGTTGATAACTTTTGCTACAACCTTGGAACCATACACTGGATCTGGTAGAACGTCCCTCTTGGGGACACCACTTCTTCTAGGCATCTAGATTTTCCTCCTTATAAGATTTTGTTTTGATTTTTTGTTTTTTACTAAATACAGCCAACTCGACGTATTCCATCAATACGGAGAAACTTCTGCATGACGGAGCATGTTGCCCCTGCATACTGCTTACTCAGCGAAAAGTCAAAATAATCAAATCCGACTATTCACTAATTGAACTGTAAAAGTTTGTGTTCTACCTGTGTAGAACGGTTTGTCCTAGGGCTTATTTCTTAGGACGCTTTGCGCCGTACTTGGAACGAGATTGACGACGGTTTGCAACGCCTGCTGTATCCAACGTACCACGGATGATGTGGTAACGAACACCGGGCAAGTCACGAACTCTGCCACCACGGATCAAAACAACGCTGTGCTCTTGAAGGTTGTGACCTTCGCCTGGAATGTAGCATGTACCTTCCATACCGTTTGTACGACGAATACGTGCAATTTTACGGAGAGCGGAGTTAGGCTTTTTGGGGGATGTTGTTGTTACGTTCAAGCATACACCACGTCTTTGTGGGCAAGAAGCCAAAAGTGGGGATTTGCTCTTTTCAGCATCACGACGTCTGCCTTGTCTGATCAATTGATTGATTGTTGCCATTTTGTTTACCTCCTTTCAATAGTGAATTGTCGGGACTCTTACAAAAAGTCCAATATACTAACTGCTTTGTGGCAGTTGGTACCAAACGTTTGTTTGCCAGAAAAACTGGCAAAACTGCGATTTACACATAGCCCTACACCTACTTTCTTGCTTCGGTACGGCACTACTTTGCTAACTAGTCCTTGAGTACGCCAAGCGAACCGCTTGGAACATCGATACCATAGGCGGACGAGATATCCTGCATGGTACCTTGAATTTTGTACTTGATGTTGTTTTGCTTTGCAAGAACAATCAAGGATTTTATGTACTCTTGTTCTGCATCGGCTGCGATAACAATTTCGCTGATGATACCATCCTTGATACCACGGGAAATTTGGCGCTTACCGATGACTACTTTTTCCATTTTGTTAGCCATAAACCACCAACATATATTTTATCAAAACATTGAAAAGCAGTCAAGCGTTTTTACTCACTTGACTGCTTTGATTGTTGCTATTTACGAGAAATATTATTCTTCCTCTGCTGTGTCTGTTGCGTCGCCATCAGTTTCCGGCTTAACAACGTTAACAAGTTCCTTTTCGCGGTAGAGTTGCAAGCCTGTACCAGCGGAAATCATCTTACCAATGATTACGTTTTCCTTCAAGCCGTAAAGTGGGTCGCACTTGTTCTTGATTGCTGCCTCTGTCAAAACGCGAGAGGTTTCTTGGAAGGATGCAGCGGACAAGAAGCTGTCAGTTGCAAGAGATGCCTTGGTGATACCAAGAAGAATTCTCTTTGCTGTTGCTGGGATACCGTCGTTTTCCAAAGCGGTGTTGTTTTCCGCCTCGAACTTGAAGATATCTACCACTTCGCCTGGGAGCATATCTGTTGTACCAGCATCCTCAATACGAACCTTGCGGAGCATTTGACGAACGATAACTTCCACGTGCTTGTCGTTGATTTCTACACCGTTGGTACGGTATGTTGCTTGTACTTCCTTTACAAGGTACTCTTCAACTGCGCGCAAGCCCTTGGTTGTGAGCAAGTCTTGTGGGAAGATGGAGCCCTCGGTCAAAGGTGTGCCGCTTTCTACCTTGTCGCCAGCGTGTACTTTGATACGGGATGTGTAAGGAATTTGGTATTCTGTTTGCTTGCCGTTAGCATCTGTTACCACAACAATCTTCTTGTCGGAGTTTGCTGGGATAGAAACAATACCGTTAACTTCGGAGATGATTGCGCATCCCTTTGGTTTGCGTGCTTCGAACAATTCTTCAACGCGTGGCAAACCTTGTGTGATGTCGTCTGCTGTTGCTACACCACCGGTGTGGAATGTACGCATTGTAAGCTGTGTACCAGGTTCACCAATGGATTGAGCAGCGATAACACCAACTGCCTCGCCAAGGTTAACTGGCTTGCCGTTTGCCATGTTTGCACCGTAGCACTTTGCGCATACGCCGTGTTCGGAACGACACGTCAAAACTGTTCTCATGTACAACTTGGTGATGCCTGCTTTTACAATCACGCTTGCCAAGTCGTCGTCGATCATTGTGTCGCCTGGGCAAATGAGTTCGCCTGTGGTTGGGTTAACAACATCGTCGATAACGTATCTACCGATGATACGGTCTTCGAACTTCTCGACAATTTCGTCCTTACCGGAACCACGGAATGCCTCAATCCACATACCTTGTGGACGAGAACCTGCGGAACAGTCGTGTTCGCGTACGATAACGTTTTGAGCAACGTCAACCAAACGACGAGTAAGGTAACCAGAGTCGGCAGTTTTAAGCGCTGTATCGGCAAGACCTTTACGACCACCGTGGGAAGAAATGAAGTACTCAAGTACGGACAAACCTTCACGGAAACATGCCTTAACGGGCAATTCGATTGTACGACCGGATGGGTCGCTCATCAAACCACGCATACCGCACAATTGACGAATTTGGTTCATGCTACCACGGGCGCCGGAGTCAGCCATCATCCAAATTGGGTTGTCTGCCTCCATAACGTTTTTAACCAAGGATTCCACTTGTGCAGCGGCATCCTTCCAAACGTCGATAACGGACTTGTAGCGTTCGTTTTCTGTCAAGAAACCTTCGTTGTAGTTATCTTCGATTGCGATAACCTTGAGTTCAGCAGCCTCCAAGATGGACTTCTTTTCTTGTGGAATGTTCATATCGAACACACTTGTTGTAAGACCGCTGATTGTGGAGTACTTGTAACCAAGTGCCTTTACGTTGTCCAACATGATTGCTGTTGGGCTTGTACCACGAAGTTTGAAGCACTTTTCAACAATCTTGGAAAGTTGCTTTTTGCCTACCAAGTGAGCCTTGGGGTTGGCAATCATATCTGCTGTCAAAGCCATTGGGATGCCCAACGTTTTGCGTTCGAGAGCGTTTTTAGCAATGATTTCGGGATCGGTGATGTATGGATTGTCTGGTTCAGCAGAGCCATCTACGTAGTCGTAGTAGATTGCTTGGCAGAAAATCATACGACCAACTGTTGTCCAAATCTTTTTGCCGTCAGGAAGCGCGATGTTAACAACTGTGTGCAAAGTGATATCTTTTGCAACGTATGCTTCGTACGCTTCGTCAAAGCTGTGGTAGTACTTGCCTTGACGCAAGATTTCCACTTCTTCTTCTGTCAATGCGCGCTCGTGACGAGTTTCGTCGTAGAGTTTGATGATTTTGGTTGTAAGTTCCACGTCACCACGGATTGTTGTGAGGTAGTAGCAACCCAAAACCATGTCTTGTGTTGGGGAAATAACGGGTTTACCATCGGAAAGTTTAAGGATGTTGTTAGCAGCAAGCATCAAGTAGCGTGCTTCTGTTTGCGCCTCTACGGAAAGAGGTACGTGAACAGCCATTTGGTCACCGTCGAAGTCGGCGTTGAAGGCAGTACATGCAAGTGGGTGCAATTTGATAGCACGGCCTTCGATAAGTACTGGTTCAAATGCTTGGATGGAAAGTCTGTGCAACGTAGGCGCACGGTTGAGCATTACTGGGTGATCTTTGATAACACCTTCCAAGATGTCCCAAACCTTTGCGTCAGCGCGTTCAACACGCTTTTTAGCGGATTTAACGTTGTGGCATTGACCAACTTCCACAAGTTTTTTCATTACAAATGGTTTGAACAATTCCAAAGCCATTTCCTTGGGGATACCACATTGGTGAAGTTTGAGTTCTGGACCTACTACGATAACGGAACGACCGGAGTAGTCAACACGCTTACCAAGGAGGTTTTGACGGAAACGACCTTGCTTACCACGGAGAAGACCGGACAAGGACTTGAGTTCGCGGTTGCCAGCGCCTGTTTGTGGACGCTTGGAGCGAGAGTTGTCCAACAGACTGTCAACTGCATCTTGAAGCATACGTTTTTCGTTGTTGATCAAGATTTCTGGAGCGTTGATTTCGATAAGTCTTTTCAAACGATTGTTGCGGTTGATAACTCTGCGGTACAAATCGTTGAGGTCGCTTGTAGCGTATCTGCCACCATCAAGTGGCACCATTGCTCTAAGCTCTGGTGGCAAAACAGGCAAAACTGTCAAGATCATCCACTCGGGGCGGTTGCCACTCTTGCGGAAGGACTCAACAATGTCCAAACGCTTGATAGCGCGAACTTTCTTTGCGCCTGTGTTTGTCTTTGCAAGGATATCGCGGAGTTCCTTTGCCTCTGCTTCCAAATCGATATTTTGAAGCAATTCGCGAACTGCTTCGGCACCTGTGCCAGCACGGAAGTTCTTTGTTGCATCTTCGCGTGCGGCTGCTTGTGCTTCGCGGTATTCGTTCATTGTCAAAATTTGCTTGTATTGCATACCACTTTGCATTGGATCGATAACTACGTAACTTTGGAAGTTAATCAGTTGTTCCAATACTTTTGGTGACATGTCGAGGATAAGGCCCATACGAGATGGAGTACCTCTAAAGTACCAAATGTGGGATACGGGTGCGGCAAGTTCGATGTGACCCATACGTTCACGACGAACCTTTGCCTTTGTAACTTTTACGCCACACTTTTCGCAAACAACACCCTTGTAGCGGATGCGTTTGTACTTACCGCAGTGGCATTCCCAGTCTTTGACAGGTCCAAAAATCTTTTCGCAGAAAAGACCATCCTTTTCGGGTTTTTGTGTGCGGTAGTTGATTGTTTCGGATTTTTTAACTTCGCCGTAGGACCACTCACGGATTTTTTCAGGGGAAGCAATGCCGATTTGAATCATTGCGAAGTCGTTGATAATGCCTGCACGAGCCAAAGAGTTGGAACGCAACGCAGAAATAGATTGTCCTGTAATTACTTCGTTACTCATAATTTCGTTTACCTCCCTTGTTAGTCATTATCTTCGTCTGTATCGTCGTCGCCGAACAAATCATCTTCGTCGTCGCCGTCGTCGCCAAACAAGTCGTCCAAATCAAAGTTTTCTTCATCGTCGAATCCTACTTCGTCGTCGCCATCCTCTTCGTCAGCAAACAAATCGGACAATGCGTCGTCGGAATCAGCATCATCATCAAACAAACTGTCAAGGCTAAAGTCGTCATCAATTTCTGTAAAGGATGTGTCGTCGTCGCCAAGAGCAATTTCGTCATCAGGTGAGAACGTAGAAATAGCTTGTTTGCGTTGCTCTTGTTCAGCAAGCATAATTTCGTTGTAGTCAGCCTCGTCATCGGTGGAGTCACGAACGATAATTTCTTCGTGGTCAGCGGACAAAACTTTTACGTCAAGTGCAAGAGATTGCAATTCCTTGATGAGTACCTTGAAACTTTCAGGGATGCCTGGATCAGGAATGTTTTCGCCCTTGACGATTGCTTCGTAAGTCTTAACACGGCCGACAACGTCGTCGGATTTTACTGTCAAGATTTCTTGCAATACGTTAGCAGCACCGTACGCTTCCAATGCCCAAACTTCCATTTCACCAAAACGTTGTCCACCAAATTGCGCTTTACCACCCAAAGGTTGTTGTGTAACAAGGCTGTAAGGACCTGTGCTACGCGCGTGGATCTTGTCGTCTACCAAGTGGATGAGTTTGAGGTAGTACATGTAACCTACTGTTACGCGGTTTTCAAATGGTTCGCCTGTACGACCGTCGTAAAGTTGAACTTTACCGTCAACCTTGCCAGTCTTGGGGTTAACCATGCCGTTTTCTTCGAACAATCTGCGGATTTCTTCCTCGCTTGCACCGTCGAAAACAGGTGTTGCAATCTTCCAGCCAAGCATCTTGGAGATAAGTCCCAAGTGAACTTCCAATACTTGACCGATGTTCATACGTGAAGGAACGCCCAATGGGTTCAACACGATTTGAAGTGGAGTACCGTCTTCCATAAATGGCATGTCTTCCTCTGGAAGAACGCGGGAAACGACACCCTTGTTACCGTGACGACCAGCCATCTTGTCGCCGACGGAGATTTTACGTTTTTGTGCGATGTACACGCGAACAAGTTTGCTTACGCCTGGATCAAGTTCGTCTTTGTTTTCGCGAGTGAACACCTTTACGTCCACAACGATACCGCCTTCGCCGTTAGGAACGCGCAAAGACGTATCTCTTACTTCGCGTGCTTTTTCGGAGAAGATAGCGCGGAGCAAACGTTCTTCTGGAGTGAGGTCTGTTTCTCCCTTTGGAGTAACCTTACCTACCAAGATGTCGCCAGGGTGAACTTCTGCACCAATGCGGATGATACCGTTTTCGTCCAAATCCTTCAAAGCGTCTTCGCCAACGTTAGGGATTTCGCGAGTGAATTCTTCTGGTCCGAGTTTTGTTTCGCGACATTCGATTTCGTGCTCTTCGATGTGGATGGACGTAAATGCGTCTTCTTTTACAAGTTTTTCAGAAAGAAGTACGGCGTCTTCGTAGTTGTAACCTTCCCAAGTCATAAAGCCGATAAGGATGTTACGACCAAGAGCAAGTTCGCCACCGTCGGTACTTGGACCGTCAGCAAGAACTTGACCAGCTTCAACGCGGTCGCCCTTCTTTACGATTACCTTTTGGTTGATGCAAGTACCTTGGTTGGAGCGTACAAACTTCTTCAAGGTGTATTCTTGCAATGTGCCGTTGTCCGCTTGAACAACAATCTTGTCGTCGCTTGCCTTCAAAACGATACCGCTTTCATGTGCAATTACCATAACACCGCTGTCGTAAGCAATGCGCGCCTCGATACCAGTAGCAACGATAGGTGCTTCAGGAGAGATAAGTGGTACTGCTTGACGTTGCATGTTGGAACCCATCAAGGCACGGTTGGTGTCGTCGTTTTCCAAGAAAGGAATCAAGCTTGTAGCAACGGAAATAAGTTGACGTGGAGATACGTCGATGTAGTCTACTTTTTCGCGAGGGAATTCCAAAATTTCTTCACGGCGACGGCAAGTGATACGTTCGTTAGCAAAGAAACCATTTTCGTCAAGTGGTTCGTTTGCTTGACCGATGATGTACAAGTCTTCTTCGTCAGCAGCAAGGTAGTCTACGTTTTCTGTTACGATGTTGTGGATTTTGTCTACTCTGCGGTATGGTGCTTCGATAAAGCCATACTCGTTGATGCGAGCGTAACCAGCAAGAGAAGTGATAAGACCGATGTTTTGTCCTTCGGGAGTTTCGATTGGGCACATACGACCGTAGTGGGTGTAGTGAACGTCGCGGACTTCGAAGGTTGCGCGGTCGCGGTTGATACCACCAGGACCAAGAGCGGAAAGTTTACGTTTGTGTGTGAGTTCCGCAATTGGGTTGGATTGATCCATAAATTGAGAAAGTTGGCTTGAACCAAAGAACTCTTTGATGGCGGAGGAAACAGGACGAACGTTGATGAGTGTTTGTGGTGTTGCCTTGCCTGGTTCTTGAATTGCCATACGTTCGCGGATAACTCTTTCCAAACGAGAGATACCAATGCGGAATTGGTTTTGCAACAATTCGCCAACGGAACGGATACGGCGGTTAGCCAAGTGGTCGATGTCGTCATCGCTACCGATGCCGTACTTCAAACCAAGGTTGTAGTTTACTGTGGACAAAATGTCGATACGAGTGATGTGCTTGGAAATGAGATCGTCCTTGCGTTCCTTCAAAACTTCCAAAGTTTCTTCAATGGAAAGACCTTGGGAAAGAATTTCGCTGAACAATTCCACGTCTACTGCTTCGTACAAGCCAAGTTCCTTGAAATCTACCTTTGCGTACTCTGTATCAACTGTTGTAGCAAACAATTTTGCATCAACTGTGTTGTTACCGATAACTTTTACGCGTGGGCAATCCTTAGCAAAGATGATAACTGGGCTTGTGTTGGATTTGTACACGTTGTAGCCGTTTTCCATTGCAATTTGTGCTGCTTCGGCAACGGTGATTTCGCCTTTGCGTTCTGCGTAACTTGATTTTGCAACGTCAACAAGGTAACGACCGGATGCATCCACTTGTTCGCCGTAGATATTAAGTACACCTGTTTCTGTCAAAACAACGCAACCAAGGTGGTTGTTGAGAAGTGTTGCGTAGTCGATTTCGCTCTTAACTTCTTCGCCATCAAGCAAAAGTGTAGCAATTTCCGTTGTTGTGTGGATTTGGTTGATACCGCTGTGTTGGATGTCGAAAGCATCGCCTGCTGTCAAAACTGTGCCAGCCTCGATTGTGCGTTCGCAAGGAATTGTAACTTGCTTGTCAAGATATTGACCTGTTACGTTTGCAACAAAGTTGTCGTCCACTGCAACTGTGATAACAGCGCCCTTGTCGCTCAAGATATCTACGCTTTCTACCACACCACTGTTAGCAATTTGCTTTGCTTGGTCAGCAGTCAAACATGTGTATTGTTCGAAAGTGAGCAATTTTACAGCAAGTGTGTCGCCAAGAGTGAGGCCTGTGATACGCTTTGCAAGTGCCAACTTTTTGTTGAACTTGTAGCGACCAACGCGAGCAAGGTCGTAGCGCTTTGCATCAAACAAAAGGTCGTTCAACGTCTTTTGAACGGATTCGTCTGTGGGAATTTCACCTGGGCGCAAACGCTTGTAGATTTCTACCAAAGATTCTTGGTCGGTTGCTGTGTCGTCCTTTGCGAAAGTAAGGCCAAGGATTGGGTCGTACTCGAAAAGTTTTGCAATGTTGTTTGCGCTACGGCTGGAGATGCCATCGTGCAAAATACCACGGAGCAAAACTGTCAAAGGCAACTTGCGGTTACGGTCGATGTGAACGTTAAGGATGTTGTGGTTTGTGTCGTGTTCGATTTCCAACCATGCACCACGTGTGGGCATAGCTGTGGTATTGTAAACTGGCTTGCCGTTTTTGTCTTGCAAGATGTCTACGTATACACCAGGAGAACGTACAAGTTGGGATACAATTACACGCTCTGCACCATTGATGATAAAACTACCAGTTTCTGTCATCAAAGGGAAGTCGCCCATGAATACTTCTTGATCGACAAATTCGCCTGTGCCTTTGTTTGTCAAACGAACTGTGATACGAAGTGGGCTTGCGTAGGTTGCATCACGCAAAATGCATTCTGCCTCGGAGTACTTTTGAGTGGAATCAATACGATGGCTCAAAAACTCCAAACGGAAGTGACCTGCAAAGTCCTCGATTGGGGAAAAGTCTTCGAATACTTCGCGGATACCATGATCCAAGAAGTTTTGGTAACTGGACTTTTGCACCTCGATGAGGTTTGGCAAAGGCAAAACTTCCTTTGTCTTAGAAAAAGATTTTCTGTCGTGATTACCGTATCTAACGGTTTTGATGTCTTGTGGCATGACAAAACTCCTCAAAAAAATTTTTTATAATTTTGCTAAAAGTGTTACAAGTCGTTTTTCGGGTGGCACTTTGTCCACAACCACACGAAAAACCGCCCAACAAGAATTTTTTGCCTTTTACGTAGTAAAGGTGTTTGTTTTCCATCAAAAATCCGCAAATTTTGTGGACTTTTGGCGGAAAAAATCACATCTATTTTCGAAAAAAGTGTAAAATTCCCCTCAAGGGCCAATTTTGGACTAATAAATGATACCACACTATTGTGCAATAGTCAATGAGAAAGTTTTTGAGAATTCAAAAAATAAATATTACAAAATTTTTTCATTATTATTTTAGACATAATATTATGACCAAAATAGCTATTTGGCTAAGTTTTGGGAACAAAGCTACCAACTTTTTGAAAGGTAGAGCACAACAAAAATTGCCGTTTTTGAGTGCACCACCACCGCGCACTCGAGGGAAAAATTACCCCAAAACAACCCTGCTTTTGACGAGCAACAGCACCGCAAAATAACGCAATTTTGACAATAAAAAACAACTAAAAATCGGCATAAATTTGGGGAAATTTTGCACTGCTTTTTGATCCAAATTTTGAAGGAAAACACACCAATTTTACTACAAATTTTGGCTATTTTCACCTTTGATTTTGCGCCATTTTTTAGTGAAAATTTGGATAATTTTCCCCTCCAAAAACACCAAATTTGGGGCAAATTTTGATAGTTTTTGACGTAAGTTTGGATCAATTTTCCCATGCAATTTTACCCTTGTTTATTGGGAAATTCGGCTGGTTTCAGGAAGGAAATTTAGTGCAAAAATGCCATCAAATTGGCGTGTTTTTGCACTACTTTTTAGGTGCGTTTTGTAGCCAAATTTCCCCTAAAAATGCCACCTAAATTGCCCCAAATTTGTGCATAAATTTGCCACTTTTTGCATAAAATACACAAGCGGATTTGCGAAAAAAATATCTTGCTAGTATGCAAAACAGGTTTTTTGCAAGGACAGTCGTCCAAAAATCTCCACCATAACGCTCCCTACGCCTTTTCATCAACAAGGTGAGTGCACAACAAAAACCTTTGCTTTTGCATGGCACAATGCAAAAATGCACACTACTACGCAAAAGCAAGAATTGGCAAATCTATTTCATTATTAAAAATATCCTTGACTTGTTTGTGCAATAGGTGTATAATGCTCCTATCCCTAAAAAAATTATGGAGGAATAATCATGAAAAAGATTACAAAAATTTTGGCTATTGCATTGCTTGCTATCATGTCTTTGACAGTTCTTGCAGCTTGCGCTCCTAACGCTGATCCAGACAAAGCAGTTAAATCTTTGGAAAAGAACGGCTACAAAGCTGGTAAGGAAGACGGTCTTCTTTCCGGTATCCTTTCTTTGGGTCTTGAAGGTCTTGATTGCATCGTTTCCGGTTCTAAATCCGTAGAAGACAAAGACGGCGAAACAAAAATTGAGCACATCACAATCTACTACTTCGAAGATTCCGACGCTGCTAAAGCCGCTTTCGAAAAGCTTCAAAGCAAATCCGAAGATGAAAAGGAAGACGAAACTGATTGGGTATTCAAACAATCTGGCGCTATGATTTACTACGGCACAAAAGCAGCAGTAAAAGCAGCTCAATAATTGACACTTACAAAACAAAAAGACCTTGCTAATTAGCAAGGTCTTTTTTATTTTGTTTGAATATTTGACGTTTAGCTTTGTGCTGTGGCAATCAATCAAGTTACACTACTGCTCGGCAAAGACTACTTCTTTACTTGCTCGTAGATTTCCAAGTATCTACGGCTAGAGCGATGCCAGCTGTAACTGCAAGCAAGACCTCTTTTACGGATTTTGGCAAACACTTGCTTGTCGGCAAAGAAGTCCAACGCGCGATGTACCGTGTAGCCAAAGTCATGAGCGTTGTAGTTTGTAAAGCTAAAGCCGTTGCCCTTTTTGGTTTTTTCGTTGTAGCTAAACACTGTATCCTTGAGGCCACCCGTTTCGCGAACGATGGGCACAGCGCCGTACTTCAAGCCAATGATTTGTGTGAGTCCACATGGCTCGAACAAACTTGGAACAAGCACAAAGTCCGCTGCGGCATAGATTTGGTGCGCAAGTTTGTTGTTAAAGGTCAAGTTGGCGGAAACCTTTGTTGGGTACTCTTCGCCAATGCGACGGAATGGTTCTTCGTAGTCGCCTGTGCCAAGCAAAACAAATTGAACGTCGCGTTGCAAGATGTAGTGGATTTGGTCAAGCACCAAGTCCAAGCCCTTTTGGTCAACCAAGCGGGAAATAAGCGCCAACATTGGCACGTCCTCGCGAATTGGCAAGCCAAGTTGCTCTTGCAAAGCAAGTTTGTTGGCAAGTTTGCCCTCTTCGGCGGACTTTTTGCCGTACTTTTTGGCAATCAGTTTGTCGTAGTAGGGGTTGTATGCCTTGTAGTCTACACCGTTCAACACACCGTGCAGTTTGCCAATGTGGGTGTTGATTACGCCCTCCAAACCGCAACCATACTCTGGTGTGGTGATTTCCTGTGCGTAAGTTGGGGAAACTGTTGTGATTGCGTGAGAAAATACCAACGCGCCCTTCATCATGTTTGCACTACCATTGTGCATCAAGCGGTCATCGGTAAAGTAGTAGTCATCAAGGCCTGTCAGGTCTTGCAATTCACCTTTGCTTGCCCAACCTTGATACTTGAGGTTGTGCACGGTGTACACAAACTTCATATCGCGGTAGAAATCGTTGTGCTTGTAGAAAGCATCGTACAAAACGGGAACAAGGCCTGTGGACCAGTCGTTGCAATGAACGACATCCGCTTGGAAATTTAGCCATCCAAGTAGATCTAAACTTGCCTTTGCAAAGTAAGCAAAGCGTTCGTTGTCGGCAAAGCAGTACATTGGACCTTTGAAGTAGAATTCGTTGTCCAAAAAGTACACGTCTACGCCGTTAACTTTCATTGTGAACACACCAACGTATTGGTGGCGCCAAGCAACGTCGGAGTAGTAGTAACCGAGGTATTGCATTTGGCTTTGGAATTTTTCCGCAATCACGTCCTTGTAGTAAGGCATAACTACGGCAACCTCGTGACCGAGTTTGGCAACTGCTTTGGGCAAAGCACCCATAACGTCGCCAAGGCCACCGGATTTTGCAAAAGGTTCAACTTCTGCAGATAAATAGCAAATTTTCATTTGTCCTCCTAGATGGTACGGCGCTTGCCAACAACAATTGGGAACTCAGGTTGGCCAACAAGTTCCTTGCCCTTGCAGATTACGCAGTTTTTGTCCAAAATAGCGCAGGAAAGGCGTGCATTTGCGGAAATAACTGTGTCTTGCATGATGATGCAGTTTTTGAGGTTTGCGCCCTTTTCCACAGTAACACCACGGAACAAGATGCAGTTTTCTACTGTGCCGTCGATAACGCAACCATCGGCAATCATGCTGTTTTTAACAACGGCATTTGTAAGGTAACGTGTGGGAACTTTGTCCTTGATTTTTGTAAAGATTGTGTCGTCAGCAACGAAAAGTTGTTTGCGAACATCAGCATTGAGCAAATCCATGCTTGCGCGGTAGTAGCTGTCGATATCTCTTACTGTTGTAAGGTACTTGTCAAACTTGTACAAGCCAACATTGTGGTTTGCAACGTAGTCTGCCAACAAATCCTTTGCAATGTCGTTTTTGCCAAGAGCTTGGCATCTTTCCAAAATGTTTACAAGCAAGTCCTTTGTAAATACGTAGTAGCCAGCAATGCGGTGAACGCGAGGTTTGTTGTCGCGTCTGGTTACAAAGCCAGTTGGACGACCGTCTTCGATATCAAGGTACAAACCAAAACGATTGTCGTCAACATCTTGGTATACGATTGTAAGGTCGGCGCCTGTTTGTTTGTGTTGCTCTACAACCTCTTCGAAACGGATGTTGCAAACGTTGTTGCAATCAGCAACTACAACGTACTTTTGTTGAGAGCGCTTGAGGTAATGCAATGCGCCCAAAATCATGCCCATACGCTTGTCGTCGTACTTGGCAAGGTTTTCCGCAAAGGGTGGCAAAATGAACAAACCGTACTTTTTGCGAGCCAAATCCCATGGCTTACCACTACCGAGGTGGTCAAGTAGAGAACGATAGTTGTAGTCGGTTGTAACACCAACGTTGATGATACCGCTGTTTACCATGCCACTCAATACAAAGTCGATAAGGCGGTATCTACCAGCAAAAGGAAGAGCAGCAACGGAACGGATAACTTCCAATTCGCCAAGATTTGTTTCGTTGTTGGATGAGAAAATAATACCCATTGTATCAATCATTATTGCTTACCTCCTTTGTCCTCTGTGATCATACTGTTGGAAACAATCCATTTTTCAGTAACGCGTGCGCCAGGTGCAACCAAACTTACACCACCGGAGCAGTATGGAGAAACGTACTTGGATGTGCCTTCCTCGCCACCGCCAACACCAACAACGCAACCTTCGCCAATGATGGCACCTTCGCCAATGATGGTTTTGAATACTTGTGCGCCAGCCAAAACTTTTGCGCCGGACATAATTACGCAGTCAACAACCTTTGCGCCCTTTTCGATTTCTACACTATCAGCAATAATGCTGTGTTTAACAACGCCGTTGATGTAGCAACCTTCGGTGATCAAACTGTTGTAGATTTCCGCTTGAGCACCCAAGAAGTGTGGTTGCTTGAGAGCAGACTTGGACAAAATTGGCCACTCGGCGTCATCAAGATTAAATTCGTCGCTATCAAGCAAGTCCATGTTGGCTTGCCACAAACTTTCTACCGTACCAACGTCCTTCCAGTAGCCCTCGAAACGGTAACCGAACATACGGCTACCTTGGTTGAGCATTTTTGGGATGATGTTTTTACCAAAGTCCTTGGAGGAAGATGGGTCTTGTTCGTCCAAAATGAGTTCTCTGCGGAGTACTTCCCACTTGAAGATGTAGATACCCATGCTTGCTGTGTTGGATTTTGGTTGCTTGGGTTTTTCTTCAAAAGTAACAATTTTACCCTCGGCATCCGTTTCCAAAATGCCAAAGCGGGATGCTTCCTTTGGATCAACAGGAATCATCGCGATGGTGATATCAGCATCGTTTTTCTTGTGGAACTCCAACATGTTGTTGTATTCCATCTTGTAAATGTGGTCGCCGGACAAAATAAGAACGTGTTCGGGAGCGAATTTGTCGATAAACTCGATGTTTTGGTAGATGGCATTTGCTGTGCCCTTGTACCACTCGCCTTCGTTTTCGCGCATGTATGGGGGCAAAATGTACACACCACCATCATTTACGTCCAAGTCCCAGCTTTGGCCGTTACCAATGTACGTGTTTAGTTCCAATGGCTTGTATTGCGTTAAAATACCAACTGTGTCGATGCCGGATTGAACACAGTTTGTAAGAGGGAAGTCGATGATACGATATTTACCCCCAAATGGAACGGCAGGTTTAGCAACGTTTTTTGTCAAAACGCCCAAACGACTACCTTGTCCGCCTGCAAGAATCATTGCAATGCAATCTTTTTTCATTTTACCTCCAATATATTTATCTACGCAAAATGCGCTTGTATTTTCACAACATCCATTGTGGACATGTTTAGTGACAATTGTAGGATTGCAGTATATCGCAAAACTTTGCACAAATTGTGGCAAAAATTGTAAATTTTTGACCGACAAAAGGCCAAAGTCCACCGCATACTGCCATACAGTACAATTATATATCAAACATTGGCAAATTGCAATACCCAATTTTTGCAAAAATGCAAAAAAAAATGAGTTTAGAATTGGTCTAAACTCATTTTGATAAAGTTGATTTAGTTAGTTTTGCACGCAAACAATTTGATTTGCGCTTGTGCAATAGCACCTTTCAAAAAGTGGTTGCACTACCTTATTTCAACAAAGCGGAAGGCACTGCCGATGATGAATGTGGAACTAGCAACAATGCGGATGCCACAATTGCGATGACTATCAAAACTGTGCAAATAACGCGTACTGCTTTTTTGGTTGCGCCACCCTTGATAGCAAACAATACCAAGATTGCAATTGCAGGAACAACGCCTACGAAATCTTCAATTTTGCCGGAAATCAATGCCAACAAAGTTGGAATGAGTGACAAAACAAAGAATATGCCATTTAGCAACTTGTTTTTGCTAGCTCGTTTGGCTGTTTTCTTTTCTTGTGTGCGATCTCTCAAATGAAGATCCTTGTCAGCCTTGGACTTGGTCACATAGAATTGAATATCTTCGGTGCCTTCGACTCTTGCTGCTTCCCAAATTTCCACATGGGTAGGATTGCAACCATCAACAACACCCTTAAAGATGTATTCGCCCGCCTTGAGCCATACAAAGTAAACAGGACAGTACACGAAAACGTTGTCGTACTCGTATTCCGCTCTTACTTGGCACGTAAACTCAGAAATCATGTAGTCACTTATCTTTTTAGCCTTGACAAAAGCACTACGCGCATCCATATCGCGAACGCGAATTTCCGATGGAGGGTCGATAATTGGATTGGCTGCCATGTAGTTGTTTTGTGCTTCCACAAAGGAGAATTCGCCCTTGCCGTTTTTTGCTGTGTCGATAATAAAATCGTTTACCAATGGTTGAGATGATACGGATTTGATTTCGCTACATCCGCCACCACCATACTCGAAAGAACCCCAATGAACGTAACCCTCGGATGGGGAGTAACGCCAGTTGTACAAAGCAGGGGTACTTGTCCACTTTGTAAAGCGAGTGGGTGCATAAACAAGTTGATAGTTGAACTCAAAGCCACCTTCGTCAAGCAGTTGCTTTGCTTTTTCGGGAATGGAACGGTTGTTTTCCACTTCCACCTTGAATACTTCCTTCAAGTAGTCCTCTGTCAAAGGTTCCGCTTGGAGAGTTTGCAATGTCTTTTTATCGCTTTCCAACGAGAAATCGACAGTCAATTGCATCCTTGCGATGGCAAACTTCTTTTTGATTTCCAATTCGGCGCCTTCCAACTCGGCCAAAATGTCTTCTGGCACTGCTGGGCAGGACAACAAACCCATGAGTAGATACTTGTCTACACCGTGTTGATTTGCTCTTGCTACAAGACCACGAACGGATTCCTTGCCTTGGTCGTTGGCAGGATAGTAAAAGCCCATTGCGGTGTACATTTCGCCAAGAATCTTTTTGGGATGGTAGCCTTCCAATGTGGAGCAGTTTTCATACGCTTGCTCAGCAAGGGTAAGTTTGCTCAAAAGACTTTCCTCAGAGTAGGTCTTGCTCAATTTTTTTGCATCGGATTTTTTCATTCCAACCTTTACTGGGAAAGATGTTTTGATCTCTACAAGGCGATGATACCACACAAGTTGATGGGAAACTGTGAGGTCTTCCGATTCGATGTACACTTCGCCAAAATCCGCCATATCCAAAATTTGTTGGCCGTATCTTTTGATTTTGTCTGCATCGGCATGCAAATGGGCATCGGTGTACAACTTTGCTAATAGTTGTTTATCCATTTTTGCTCCCCCTAAATTATTTTGGTTATAACCATTATAAACTAGTACCCCCCCCCGTCAAGTGGTTTGGCAAAATTTGTTGGTTTAGGATAAAAAAACGTTGCAAAGCAATTGAGCAAAACACAAAACAATAAAAAAAAGAGTTAAGCGATTTGCTTAACTCTTTTAATGGATGCGGCAAAACCTTACCCTCCCGGGCCGTGTCCAGCCAAGTACTCTAGGCGCCATAGGGCTTAACTTCTGTGTTCGGTATGAGAACAGGTGGACCCCTATGACTAAATCACCGCAATGGTATTTACACAGCAGATGCTGTTGTAATCAACTTGTTGGAAAGGAACATTGATAACTGCATAGACAACAAAGCTTAGTGTAAGTGATGAGTTTGTTTGTTGTTTGATTTTGTATTCAAGGCTTGTTCGTAATAAATTGAACAAGCGTTCGACCTATTAGTATCGGTCAGCTAAACGTATTACTACGCTTACACCTCCGACCTATCAACCTTGTGGTCTACAAGGGGTCTTATCTAAGGAGATATCTTATCTTAGGGTGGGTTTCACACTTAGATGCTTTCAGCGTTTATCCCGTCCGTACTTCGCTACCCAGCCATGCCTCTGGCGAAACAACTGGTGCACAATTGGTACGTCCATCCCGGTCCTCTCGTACTAGGGACAGATCCCTTCAAA
>JAFQSA010000041.1 GCA_017409765.1 Clostridia bacterium
AATGTCGGATGATGTTTATAGTAGGTATTTGGATTATCATATGTATATTTGCGAAAGAGCAGATATGATTGGAGTAAGCAATCATTTCTTGGATGTTTTTAGAAAGCTATAACATTGTCGAATTCAAATTTATCGGTGAGTTTAATTGTACGCATTTGAAGCAAGTGTACGCACTTTTCAAGGGGTGTACGCAAATTGTATCAAAATAGGTATTTACACACATAAGAAAAGCAAAGGTTTGATACAAAAGTATTGAACCTTTTTTCTTTTAACCGAAACAACTACGGAACGATAGGTCTATCAACGGAACGATAGATATTACCAAGGTTTTTTCGTTATACGGCAGGCGAATATATTGAAAAAATGCAAAATTTGTGCTATAATAAACTAAACGATAAATAAGAATAGGTCGAATAGAAAAACAAGAATTTGCGGTGGTAAGTATGGAATTAACAACAGAGAGATGCATTATTCGCAATATGAAGATGAAAGATGCTGACAATTTGTATCAAGTGCTTTCAGATCCAAGTGTTATGATGTATATTGAACAGGTCTTTGACATAGAGAAGACAAGGTGTTTTATTCAATCGGCAGGACTGTGCGAACCACCATTGGTTTATGCGATTGTCTGGAAAATGACGGGCGAAGTCATTGGACACGCAATTTTTCATCCCTATGAGAAAAACGACTATGAGATTGGCTGGGTCTTAAATAAAAATTACTGGGGAATTGGAATTGCGGATGAAGTTACAAGAGAACTGATAAAATGCGCAAGATATTTGGGTATTGAAAGTTGCGTCATTGAATGTGATGAAAAACAAATCGCAAGCAAAAAGATTGCAATCAAAAATGGATTTGCATACGAGGATAAATCAAACAACCTTGAACGATATCGATTAGTGCTGTAATCGGCAAATTCCAATTTATCGGTGAGTTTAGTTGTACGCATTTTGAGTTGAACTGTACGCAAATTGTATTAAAATAGGTAATCACACACATGGAAAAAGCACATATTAGTCCAAACGGACGATGTGTGCTTTTTTAACTAAATCCGCCTTTAGCGGAATAAATCCACAAAAATCGCGGATACGTGGTGTATTTTGATAATCAAAAACTTGTCAATCGCTATTGATTTTTGCCACTAGATGTGATACAATTATCACATAAATCAAACACATTGTGGAGCGCGTATGAAATACAAAATCAAAAAGGAGTTTTTTCCATTCAATTGTTTTACACCACCCATCAGCGAAAAAATGCTACGTGTGGCAAATGCTTTTTTGAAAACGCCCAAAAGCATCTTCCGTAACAAAGCGGTGGACGTTAGCCGTTACCAAGTGGAAAGTTTCGATGGCGAGCACATCGAGTGCCTGTTGATGTCGCCAAAGGGCATCGGAGATAACGCGCCCTGCCTTGTTTACATCCACGGTGGCGGTTTTGTGCTAAATGCTGCCGGCTACCACTACAAAAACGCCCTGCGCTACGCAAAAGAGGTTGGTTGCAAGGTGGTGTTTGTTAACTACCGACTTGCGCCACAACACAAGCACCCCATCTTTTTTGAGGATTGCTACGCTGCCCTTTGCCACGCCTACGACAACGCGCAAACACTTGGCATTGACAAAAACAACATTGGAATTGGCGGAGATAGCGCCGGATCGACACTTTCCGTTGGCGTTTGCTTGATGGCTCGTGAACGAAATCATCCCATCAAGTTTGCGTTCCAAATGCTCCCCTACCCATTTCTCGATGCGCGAAATAACAGCACATCTGCGCAAAAATTTACCGATACGCCCATGTGGAACTCCAAACTTTCCCACCGCATTGCACCCATGACAGCGGTAGACAAAGACCGTGCCGACTACGTTTGGTACTCCCCTGTGGAAGCGGACAGTTTTGTGGGATTTCCGCCGGCGTACATCGAAACTGCCGAGTTTGACTGCTTGCACGACGACGGCATACTCTACGCCGAAAGACTGCAAAGAGATGGCGTTGACGTCACCTTGAATCAAACACTTGGCACCATGCACGGCTTTGACATTGTTCAAAGCGCAAAAACCACCAAGCAAGCACTTTTGGCGCGTATTCAGTTTATGAAAAATCACTTCTATCCAAACAAATAGTAGCAAAAAAACGCACCACGTGATGGCGAAAAACATATTTTGTACTTTACAAATACTGTGGGAGGGAAATTGCTCCTGCGGTATTTTTGTTTGGGCAAGGTGTTGGAACTATCTTAGCGAAAAAGCACTTCTATCCAAACAAATAGTTGCAAAAAAATGCACCACGTGGTAGCAATTTTACACAAATTAGCGAAGTTCGGCACTCAATTTTGACCTGTTATCAAAACAACTGCTAAAATGTGGTTTTTGTCAACATTTGCAACGTTTTGGCAGATTGTGTCTAAACAATTCGACAAACACAGGTTAGGCGCTTGACAAACTTGTGAGAAGATGTTTTAATGTAGTCATAAATTTATTAGGGACCAGTTAACGGAACAGAAAGTTGGTCCCTGTTTGTTTAATTGCAAAACTTTTGAAAAATTTTTTGGCAATTGTACAAACTCAATCACAGGGAGGTTAATATGCTTGTACCCATTTTGTTGTTTTTGCTTGGACTTGTGCTACTGATCAAAGGTGGCGACTGGTTTGTGGACGGCGCAACGGTTATTGCGCGCAAGTTCCATTTGCCAGACATTTTGATTGGCGCAACGGTCGTTTCCATCGGCACCACTTTGCCGGAAGTTATGGTTTCGGCAACAAGCGCTGTTGGTGGTCACGGCGAAATTGCCTACGGCAATGCAATTGGCTCCATCATTTGCAACACGGCACTTATTGCTGCAATCACCATCACCTTTAAGCCTGCAAAGGTTGACCGCGACACAATGAAGTTGCCTGTTATTTTCTTTTTTATCGCGTCGGTATTGTACTGTTTGGTTGCATACCTACTTGGCTACTTCTACTGGTGGGTAGGTGCAATTTTGCTGGCAATCTTTGTTGTGTACATGTTCCTTTCCGTGCGTAAAGCGCTAAAAACTCCACAAATTCGCGAGGACGACCCTGCTGAAGGGGTATCCAACAAACAGTTTATCAAAAGTATCATTTTGCTTGTTGTTGGCGCAGCGCTTATCGCCATTGGCGCTGACCTACTTGTGGACAACGGCATCATCATTGCGGAAGCATTGGGCGTGCCCGAGGCGGTTATTGCGTTGACGTTTATCGCAATTGGAACATCCTTGCCGGAACTTGTTACTGCTATCACATCCCTTGTAAAAGGTCACGGATCACTTTCACTTGGTAACATCATTGGCGCAAACATCTTCAACTTGGTGCTTGTAAGTGGACTTTCCACCGTGCTTAGCCCATTCCCCGTGCCAAACAACAACCAAATTTGGGGCATCAACAGTTCCCTTGTTATCGACTTGCCCATCATGATGTTGGTAATGGTATTGCTAACAATCCCTTCGCTCATCCGCGGAAAACTTTCCCGTTGGCAAGGCATTGTATTGTTGACTGTTTACGCAGGATTTTGCGCGTTGCAATTTACAATTTAATACATTTGTAGAGTATTTACAAAGGTCGCATCCAAGTGATGCGACCTTTTTTGCGCGAAATTTAACAAAATGTTGGCAAACAAATTTTTGCAAAGTATTGAAATAGGCAACGTAGATGTGATATAATATTTTGTATACTTAAATAAACACCAAATTTACCAATTTTTTGCGCAAAATAGCGCTTTTTAGGGGGGAACTATGGCATTTATCAAACTTACATACGGATGGCCCAAAAGATACAAGTTTGTGCCTGTGGACGAAGAAAGCCACAGCATTTTTGGCATGCTGACAATTCTCGCTGATTTTACAGATGACGGAAAGTACGCAATTCAATTTGACGACAGTTACCCTAGCGATCCAAGTAACAGAGCAAGCGAACTTGTGGACGTTACCAACTGCATCGAAGTGGAGCTTGGCCAAAAAGTTACCTTTGACTACCACACCATCGAGTGGGACTACATGCGTGGACATTACCACAGTTACGACACCATCGAAGCGGTGGTTGTCGATGATGACGTTGCACTTGCGGAAACGGACGATGACGTAGTTAAAGCGCTTGTCTACTACTACAAGGACGACTACCAAAAAGCATGGGAATTGCTTACACCATTACTCGCGCCCGACCAATTTTACCGCGTAAACGAGCAAGCACATCAACTTGTTGGATGGATGTACGAATTTGGTTGCGGTGTGGAAAAGGACCTCAAAAAGGCCTACATACACTACCTTTACGCAAGAGATTACGAACGTTTTGACGAGATGTCCTACCACGGATTTGGCAGAGGCGTTTTGGAAAGCCCACGCAAACTTTGGGACGACAACGATTGGGACGAATACCACGCACTACTTTTGCTAAATGACATTGGCGAAAGTGAATACGCCTACAATGCGATGATTGAACGCGCCAACGACTGGTTCTACAGTGACAAGGAAAAAACAAGCAAACGCGCCGACTACTTGCACAATCACAAATACGTGGCACTTGCACGCAAAACGGCCTGCCTTTGGGCAATGGAAAGATGCGACCACACCTTTGGCGCATCGGAAGAATTTTTGTTGTTTGCCGGTGCCTACTGCAGTTACCTAAGTCAAGGCCACGAAGGCTCTTGCAGTTACGTGAAAGATAACGGTGGCGGAAGCGTTGCGCATCTAAAGAGCACATCCTTTGCCGAGTGGTGGCTAGACAAGGCCATTGAAGGTGGCGACAAGTTTGCCATCAAAGCAAAGCAATTCATCCAAAAAAGCAAGGAGCAACAACAATGAATTGGAATGGTTACATCCTGCGACTAACACGCGAAACAAGCGAATACCAAAGTGGCAGTTGGTACAATCACAGTTGGAACGAGGTGTACCAAATTGTTGAGTACGCCCAAGCAACAAGCCGTGGGGAAACAATCCGCATCGACAACATTGATGGCGACTTGATACACATCACCTTTTTTGACGAAAAAACGCCCAAGTTTGGCGTGTACGGTGTGGTATCGTTGCAAGAGCCACGATACGTTTTGCGTAGCGAACACGCACAAGGTGGTAGCAACGAGTTTGTTTGGGAGCGTAACGACAGCGTTGTTTTGACGTTGGAGAAAAAGTAACGTTGTAGTTTTGCATTTTTAGTGGAAATGGTTGCAAAATCCCCAACGGAAAGTACAACCGCGCAACCACGAAATAAAAGTAGCAACAAATTGCAAACAAAGATATTTGAACTGAATGCTAAAAAAGGAGAAAAATCATGGCAATTGGTATCAAAGTGAAAAAAGCGCAAGGCGACTACGACCTTGGCGCATCAAAGTTTTTTGGCGATCCTACCGTGCCAATGGGTTGGGAGGAGGAGTTTTACGACGACGAGATGTTTTTTGCGCAAATACGTCTTGCCGACATTGCCCATCTGGACACGGAAAACAAACTGCCACACACAGGCTACTTGTACCTGTTTATCCACACGGAAGGTGGCCACTACGATTTGCTTGCCGACGTTAAGTATCACGATGGCGAGCCGGAAGTTGTTTTGGACCAATTCAACGCGCAGGTGGAAGGGTACGAGCAATTTGGCGAGGCCTACTTGATGGAGTTTGCACAAGTGGACGATGACGAAATTTGCACAAAACTGCTGGGAAATCCAAGCGATTGGAACTACGAAGAGGCACCACCAAAGATGCTTTTGCAGTTTGATCCGTTGGACAACGACATGGGCTTTTTGAGTTTTTTGGATGGCTTTGTGTACTTTTTCTACGGCGATGACGAAAACGACCTAGAGGAAGTTTACTTGCAAGAAGAGTTTTCTTGATGACCGCAAACTTCTACAAAACTCATCATTAACAACTACAAAACTAGCAGTTAACGTCAACAAAACTAGGTTGTGTTGACAAATCTGCGGAATAATTCAAACAAAAAAGTTTTACAAAACTTACAAAATATGACGAGCAAAAAACTCGTCAAAGGAAAAGATATGGGATACTACGATATTTATGATAGCAACGATAACCTGATTGCTAGCGAAGTGTGGATTGACGATGGCTCAGGCTACGACAGCGGTCCTACTCGCCCCATTGTTGTCAACTGGCGAAAGGCGCTGATAATTTTGATGGCCATTGTGGGTGCAACAAACACATTTGTCCTTCCGCTGTTGCTACTGGCCAACAAGGATGTCTTCATCCAAGGGGGATGGATATTGGCAGCATTGCCAAGCATCATTTTGGGATTGCCCCTGTTTATTGTGGGTGTTATGTTGCTTTCCGCCATCAAAAAGGCAAACGACCTAGACAGCGACGACCCAGTAATGGAGCAGGCAAAAGCCTACGTAGACTCGCACACGGTTGACAAATCTGCCGTAGACAAAACTGACGCCAGCCCCCAAAACGGCAGTTCCACTTTCGCTGGAACAATAAATGGAATTGAAATATATTCCGAAAATGGCACCACAGATGTCATGACCGACGAAGAGTACATCGAACAAACAAATGCAAAGTACAAGTACGACATTAACGTTTCGGCGGTCTACCTGGCTATCAAGTTTGACAAACTGATTAGCAAACTTTCGCTGATATCCTACCTACTTTACCCCATTGGCGTGTTGTGTTTTGTTGCCGAAGCGCTGTACGGCGATACGGAAACGTACATGATTTTGGTAGGAATACTCAACTACTTGGTGTGTGTTCTTTTTGCGTTGTCCATTTGGAAAAACTACAAGCGCTACAAAGTGCGCCACACCGAGAGCATTGCAAAAAGGATGCTACGTGTTGCGCTAGTTTCCCTTTTGGTGGGCGCACCAGTTGGTTTGATTTTGACATCCACCTTGCAAATGGGCGGACATTGCATACTTTGTTTGCTTGCAATGTTTTTCGATTTGGCATGCATGATAGACAGCGCAACCGCAAAAAGTCACTCACCAAACAAAAAGTCTAAGATACACGTTGGACCAATTGTTATTGTGACAATTGTTGTGGGACTTGTTTTTACCTGCATTGCGTGCGCACTATCCATTATGCCCGGACCAATTTACGATGCGCTTTTGGCATACGACAATGGCACGTCTACTGATTTATCTTTGCCCATCACAGTTTGGAGCATTTGCGCAGTTGTTGACGTTTTGCTAACCGTTGCAATTAGTGTTGCCATCAACAAAAAGTTGAACAAAGCGAAAAAGTAGAGGCAAATAACTTTGCAAAACGCATTGGCTGTGTTACAATAAACTTAACAAAAGTCATACAAAACGGTCATTAACAACTACAAAACTTGCAGTTAACGTCAACAAAACTAGGTTGTGTTGACAAATTAGCGGAACAATTCAAACAAAAAAAGTTTTACAAATCTTACAAAATATGGCGGGCAAAACTCGCCAAAAAGGGGGGAATAACTATGGCACAAAGACTAGACTACTCGGACGGCTACTACTATGGCGAAGTGGAAGGCGGAGAAGAAAACGGCTTTGGTATTTTCTACTGGAACAGCGGTAACCGCTACGAAGGCGACTGGCTAAACGGTCAAATGCACGGTTTCGGCACCATGTACTACGCAAATGGCGACAAATACGAGGGCTACTGGAAGGAACATGCAAAGCACGGCCAAGGCGCCTACTACTACGCCGATGGCGACACACAATTTGGCTACTGGTCGGAGGGATCTTATCAAGGATTTGACGATCCTGATGACGCTGGCTACGATGATGGTGGCAGTTACTATGACGACTCGGACGACAGTTACGACTACGAACCCACAGCAAAGCAATCAAAAGCACGCAATCGTTTGCGCCGTGGTTTGGGTGGCGGTTCATCCAAGCCAACAAAGAAATCTGCTCCAAAGGCATCCGGTTTTGGCAAATCCAGCGGAACGGGCAACAAAAAGGGCAAAGGCAAGTTGATTGGCCGAATTGTCCTAAAATCCATTTGCTGTTTGTTTGGTTTGGGTATCATTGCTTTGGCACTCCTTCAATTTTTTGCCACCGAAGGTCAAGTCCCCCAAGAGGAACGTATTGCTATACTAGTTTCCCAATCAGTATCGGGCTTTTTCGCTTGTGGACTTTGGTTATTCTACTACGGAACAATCGTTGCATTGAAAAAGGCAGGACTCAACATTAGAGAAGACCTAAAAGATCCATCTTTTGGAGAGATTATTACCGTAACCGTAACGGAAACCACCTACTCCGACGGCTCCAAGAAAAGGGAATCGGAAAGCAACATCATTGCAGTTATATTCCTCCTACTGTTCAAGTTTGTGTTGGTGTTTGGTTTTATCCAAATTTACTACGCAATTTTAGCGCCAATCTTGGGACCAATTTCCTTAATCAAAGACATCAAAAAGTTGAGAACAGAATACTAATTTGTTAATATGCAAAAAGTCAGGCAAATTGCTTGGCTTTTTTGTTTTTTGCAACATTGAAATTGCCCGTTTCAAGGCAACATTTGTATCTATGTGCAAATTGCGCTATGTTTGCAATGCCTATTTGTCAAATTTTTGCGGTTTTGTCCAAAAAATTGCGGATACGTGTGCTGTTTTTGAGGTTTTTGCTTTCGCCAAATTGAGTGAGTTTTGCAATGTGCATTGGCAATTTGTGTGGAAAATCTTTCACAAAAGATGGTACAAAATTTTGCTGTGGTATTGAAATTGCAACATAGTTGTGATACAATGATTGGTAGATTGAAAAATCTAAGGAGAAAAGTTATGCTAAAAGCTTTGAAAAAGAATTTGTGGAGCGTCATTTGCGCGTTTTGGACGCTGGTAGTTGCGCTGTTTTGGACGGCAATGCGAGTGATTTGGAGTGGTATTTCCAAGGTTATTGCCGATGCGTTTGGTGTTGGCGATCCAACTGCGTTTTTATTAAACTTGCCACTGTACATTTGCATTTTTCTGTGGGGCGTGTTTGCTTTTGCCGTTGTTGCGCTAGTTTTCCTGCCTGACAAAAAGTGGGCAAAAATCACGCTGACGGCAGTTTTGGGCGTGTTTACCATTGCAAGCATCGTTGTGGTTGTGATGGGCGCAATCGACTACTTGTACTTTATTTTGCCAAAGTTTGGCATGTCCTTGCTTGTAAGCCTTGGCATTGTGATGTTTGCATTGTTGTTGTTTTTCCCACCCGTCAAAAACTGCAAACTTTGTATAACGTTAAAATGCGTGTGCGTTGCGCTTGCAATTTTGCTGGGCGTGTTTGGTGGATTTGGCGTGACCATCGGCAGTTACTTTACTCATGGCGCGGTCGTTTACGCCGTGGAGGACGACTACCAAATTGTGTTTAGCACAAACCACTCGGCAACGGCCTGGGTGGAAATTGTCGGCGAAAAGTACTACGATTTGTTTGCCGGCAGTATGAAATCCAACGACACGGTACACAAAATTGTTGTTCCTCAAGACAAACTCGACCAAGCAAAAAGTTACACCATCTGCGCGGAAAAGATGAACTACCGCGGACCATTTGGCGGATTTAAGGGTAAGATTATATCCAAAAACTACACATTCCGTCCGGCAGACAGTAGCGACGGACTTGTTTACTACGTGATGAGTGACGTACATCACGCGCGCAAGGGTGCTGTTGCAACTGCCAACGCCGTGGAAAACTTGGACTTTTTGGTAATTTTGGGCGACTCCGTTGGTATGATGGACTACTACGACGACGTGCAATTTAGTAACGTGCTTGCGCATGACGTTACCAAAGGTCAAATGCCTGTTGTGTATGCGCGTGGCAATCACGAAATAAAAGGCGCCTATGCCGAGGAACTGCACAAGTACGTTGGTAGCAAAAACGGCAGTTTCTACTACTGGTTTACACTGGGCGATGTGTTTGGTATCACGCTTGACCTTGGCGAAGACCACGACGACGATTGGTGGGAATATTACGGCACGGCTCAATTTGAAAAATATCACGAGGAGCAGACTTTGTTCTTGCAAGAGTTGCTTGCAACAAAACCTTACCAAAACTACAACTACACGTTGGTTGCATGCCACATCCCCATCCAATTTGTAAACTCTCGTAAAAACCACACGGAAGTAAAGGCCGATTGGACGGATCTTCTCAATCAAATTGGCGTTGACCTTGCTGTTTACGGCCATCAACACGACTTGTATCCATTTTTGGCTGGACAAGACACAATGTACAACGCCAAGGGCAAACTTGAGTACAACAGCCAATTTAAGGGCGAGCAAGGTAAAACCTACGGTGGATACCTGACCGACTACAACTTTGACGGATTTATTGTTGGCAGACGTGGCACAACTCAAACGGACGATGTTGGTGCTTTCAACCGCCGTGACCACATCGGCATGGCCGTTAAGGTGGACTTTGCAAATGGCACGCAAACTTGTTGGTACCTCAACTCCAAGGGGGAAACGGTTGCAGTTTACAACCCATTTGTGGAAGGCCCTGCGCAAACGGAATTTGTTTTGAATTTGAAGTAGTTGAATAGTTGTATCGCTACGGCCAAATAGTTGCTAACTACAACCCAAAGCCAAACAGCAACGACCATGCAACACAGTAGCCACCGCTAAAAACTAAAATAACAAAGGACTACACGGCAAAGTGTAGTCCTTTTTTGTGTTTTTTGAGGGTACGTGTGCTATTTTTCGAGTATATCATCCATCGACTTTGCAAGTTATTTGTTGCGTTTGAAATTGCTACTATCAACTATATGCTTGCAACAATGTTTGGATATGTCAAAATTAATATTCTAAATTAGCATATTTTTTGTTGTACCTATTGCACATTTGCAATATTGATGGTATAATATTATAAGACTATAGATACTCCACATTGATACCTATTAGGAGAAACAATTATGAAAAAGAAATTATGCCTAATTTTGCTGTTTACTTTTGCCATTGCGTTGTGCTTGTTTAGCGCTTGTCACACGCACGAGTTTGGCGAGTGGACGGTTACAACAGAGCCAACTTGTACAACAGCTGGATTGCAAGAAAGAGT
>JAFQSA010000042.1 GCA_017409765.1 Clostridia bacterium
AAGGTGGACGGACAACTTATTTCCCAAATTGGCCATGGCCTTGTTGTCTACTTTTGTGTAGAAAAGGGCGATGATCAAAGCCTGTGCAAGGTGTTTGCAAACAAGCTTGCAAAACTTCGCATTTTTAGTGACGCCAACGGCAAAATGAATTTGTCTGTGGCAGACGTCGGTGGGGAAATATTGATGGTATCCCAGTTCACGTTGGCTGGCGATTTGTCTGGTGGCAATCGTCCAAGTTTTTTCGGTGCGGAAGAACCCACGCGCGCCAATCAAATGTACCAAGATACGGTGGAAATTCTCCGTCAACTTGGTCTTGTAGTCAAAACTGGCGTGTTTGGCGCCGATATGAAAATTGCCCAAACCAACGATGGTCCAGTTACCATCAATTGGCAGGCTTAGTAGGTTTTTCCCGCATTTTGATGGCGTACAGCGTCAGCGAAAGCAACGTCGCAAGCGCCACAAGCGTAACAAGCATCAGCAAAATTGTTCCCAGCGGAAAACTGTGCACCTCAAAGAAAAAGTACGGCCCACGCACAACTTTGAATGCGTTTAGTAGGTACATTGTCGTGCCATAGCAAAGCAAAGTTGCAATTGTCAAGGCGGATGCATCCAAATTGACGGTCTTCGGCAAACAAAACAAGTAGGCAAAAAGCATCGCAACGGGGCAGGCGAGGTGGTTTAGGAAGTTTTCCCCCTCCAAAAACATCGCGCGATATCCCCCAACTTGCGTGCTTGCTCCCAAAAGTGGCACAAGTAGCGCAAAACAAAGCATATATGTGCTCCAACTGTACAACGTCACAAGGTGTTTTCCGCGCAAAGCCATCACGCCACAAAGTGCGCACACAACCATGGCAAACAGGTTGGATAGCACGGTAAAGTACAACAACATCCCATCTTCCTTGTGTGCAATGCGCAAAGCAATGGAAACAACTTCCCAAACGACAATGGCAAAATTTGTTGCCACAAACAACACCCTTTTCGCATCTCGCATATAACTCCACATCCCCCAAAAGTTCCGCAATTTTGTACATCATACTGTTGCCACAATTTTGGGAAAGTATACCTTGCAATTGATGTCGCCCCCAAAACGAAAAAAACGCCCCGCAAAAGCAGAGCGTGGTTTGGACTTATTAGAGGAGATTAACATGAATACAAACGAGGGGTAAATGTTGTATGTCGTCCAAACTACTTGCATTATAATGCACTAAACTTGAACAAAGCTGAAAAAATGCTGAAAAATGTCAAAAAGTTTACCTAAAGTTTATTTTTCTGTTGTATCAGTTATATTTTAATGACCTAGATATGGCATAGTTTTGCAATAGTAAAGTTGCACAAACTACAGTTTTGGTAGACTTTGGTTGTTTATGGGGTTTGTAGGCAAGTTGACCGCGCAAAATAAGCGCCAATTGCGCGCTAGTGTTGTAACAAATTTACCATCCTATCTTTGCAAATGATATCAAAAATTTGCAAGGCGCTGTTGGGTTATTGCATACTACCCATTGGCAAAAAAATCGTCTGTTTTGCAAAAACTTTCCCCTTGTCAAAGGGCAAGCCTACGGACAAAAAATGCACACGTGTCGCTGATTTTTGCGCAATTTGCCTATGTTTGTGCAGTTTTGCCTGCAAAAAAGTTTCAGTTGACTTTAAGAGTAAACGTATATACTAACACCAATCTATCCCCCAACCCACAAAGGAGGACATTATGAAAATTCTAGTTGTCGATGACGAAATCAAACTTGCCGATGCCATTGGCGAGTTGCTTGTCCGTCACAAATACCTTGCAGACGTTGTCTACGAGGCGCAAGATGGTTTGTACTACGCCCAAAATGGCGACTACGACTGCATCATTTTGGACGTTATGATGCCACAAATGGACGGCTTCGAAGTTGCTGAAAGATTGCGCAAAGCAAAGTGCAACGTGCCCATCTTGATGCTTACCGCCAAGGACGACGTTGCCAGTCGTGTAAAAGGCTTGGACTGCGGTGCTGACGACTACCTCGCAAAGCCCTTTGCCGTCGAGGAGCTTTTGGCGCGCGTTCGTGCTTTGACCCGCAGAAAAGCGGAAATTGTCAGCGATATTTTGACCTATGGCGATATCCAACTCAACACCAACAACTACACCTTGTCCTGTGGTAGCAAAAACGTACCACTTGGCGCAAAGGAGTACGAAATTTTGCACATGATGCTATCCAACCCAACACAAGTTTTTTCCAAGGACGTGATCATTTCTCGCGTGTGGGGACTGGATTCCGACATCACCGAAAACAACGTCGAGGCGTACATGTCCTTCCTGCGCAAAAAACTGTTTTTTGTTGGTAGCAAAGTTAACATTGCATCCAAACGTCTTTTGGGTTACCACTTGGAGTACAATTCGTGATAAACAATCTTCGCAAAAAACTTACCATCACAAACATGATGGCAACAAGTATCGTGCTTATTGTTGCTATCATCATCATTTCCTTTACGGTTGTAACCAGACTTGACGCCATACGCATCAACAACATGCAACGCGCATTGGCGTACCCATTGCAAGGCGCAAGTCAAAAGGATTTTGCCGCGGACTTTTCCGACGTGGTACTGGTTGTGTACAAGGACGGGCAAGTTGACGAACTGCTTGTTGGCAAAAACATCAAAAACGATTTTATCCAGACAATTTTCGAGGACGTCCATTCAATTGTGGAGTCGGACGAATCGCAAGGTGTAACGTCGTTGCGACTTCAGTATGCAAAAATGCAACTGCCTAATGGCGCGTACAAAATTGTGTTCTACGATCCAACCAACAGCCAAAGCGGTATTGCGTCACTTGTGTTCTACATAGTGATAGTTTTGCTTGTAGGCATGATTTCCTATTCCGTCATCAGTATGACGCTGGCGCACTCGGCAATTATTCCCATCGAGGAAAGTTGGAAAAAGCAACGACAATTTGTTGCCGATGCCTCCCACGAACTAAAGACGCCCCTGTCTGTTATCATGGCCAACACGGAAATTATCGCATCCCACCCCGATGATACAGTAGCCAGCCAAATGAAGTGGATAGATAACACCCTTGCGGAAACCAAACGCATGGCATCCCTTGTGCAAGACTTGCTTTTCCTTGCAAAAAGTGACGATGGTCTCAAGGTGGAAATGTCCACAACCAACCTTTCCCACTGCGTGGAAGAGTGCGTTTTGACAAGCGAATCACTCTTTTACGAAAACCGCCTACTGCTGGAAAGTGATATCGACACAGATATCTACATCGACGGTAACGAAGGTCAACTCAAGCAACTTGTAACAATTTTGCTAGATAACGCCAACAAGTACACCCCAACGGACGGCACAATTCAACTAACGCTAAAATCCACCAACAAAAGCGCCATTTTGATTGTTGCCAACGATAGTAACGAAGTCAGTCGCGAGCAAGTAGCGCACCTGTTTGACCGTTTCTACACCTTGGATACTTCTCGAAACAAAACAAAAGGTGGCAACGGATTGGGACTTTCCATTGCGGAAAGAATCGTTCAAACACACAAGGGCAAAATCACCGCCGAGTACAAAAACGGCAAAATGACCTTCAAGGCAACTTTGCCACTATCTCGCAAACACAAGTAGCGGTGCAACAACCAAAAAGTATCACAAAGAGCAAGAGTAACGGATAACAAATATCCGCCATCCTTACTCTTTTTGTTTGCAAAGCGAAGTGCGAATTGATTGTAACGCGAAAGGCAAACTTCACTAAAAAACAACCACGTATCCGCAAAAAATTACGATTTTAGTGCAAAAATTTGTACGCAAAAGGATAAACTAAAATACTCTTGGAATAACAACGCCAGTAAAATCCAGCATTTGTCCAAAGCATACAGAAAAACAATCAACGTAACAAAACAACTGTCACAACTAAGTAAACTAACAAAAAAACGAGCAACCATCATCGGTTACTCGTTTAGTTTTTTTGTAAATCAATTTTGAATGAAAGTTGCCAAATTAGTATTCGTCACGGAAGTATCGTACGGTGCAAATCAAGCAGTACACAAAAGGAACAAACAGCATGATGCAGGAAAGTACCACGCTAATTTCCGCAAACACCAACACAAGTGCAAGGGGAATTGCTGCAAATATGATTGCAAGAATAATGCTGATTATCAAGAACACAAACTCCGACTCAATTTCGAAAACCCAACTCAACCAGCCGATGTTTTCGATGATGGAAAAGATCAAGTCGCCATCGCTACTGCCTTCCATTCTTTCGGCAAAGTCGTACACAAACTTGTAGTAGGCAAAAACAACACAACCAAGTATTGTCCAACCAACAAATCCAAAACCTTCGCTGTCGATGTTGATGATTGCCATTATTGGATATGCCAACGTAATCAAGCAACAAAGCACGTTTCTAAATCCTGGGCGTTCTTCGCAAAGTTTACCAAACACAAACAACGCTACAAAAACTATAATCACCCACCAATACCATGCCATAAAAAACTATCTCCTTGTTTTCGATAGGGCAATTATAGCACACCAAGCGCGCATTTTCAACTAAATTTGATGTGTTGTTTCGATGGTATTATTGTGCTCCAATGCAAAGCCTCCCAAAAGTGAAAAAATTGATGCCGACTTGCACCCTTTATTTGTATACAAATAAACGTTTGTATGTTATAATGCTATTGGGTAGAATTTGCATTGTTGCAATTTTATTCAAATCTACCCAAAAGGTACATGATGAAAAACACAGTTCACGTTGTTGCAGCACTAATACGAGATAGTTATGGCAAGTTTCTCATTTGTCAACGTCCTGCCCACAAGGCAAGGGCATTGTTGTGGGAGTTTGTCGGTGGCAAGGTGGAAAAGGGCGAAAGTCCCACCGATGCGCTCATTCGCGAGTGCCACGAGGAACTTTCAGTAACGGTAGCCCCAACGGAAGTTTTTGCCGATTTGGTGCACGAGTACGAAGATATCACCGTGCATCTAACGCTGTTTTTGGCAACAATTGCCCAAGGCACACCGCAAAAACTGGAGCACAACGATATCCAATGGGTAACGGCAAAGGAGATGCAAACCTACGATTTTTGCCCGGCGGACTACACAATCTTGCAAAAAATCGCCAAGCAATTTGCGTAATTTTGCGCTTGATGGCAATTGCTCAAAAAGTTTGCAATGCACGACTGACATTTTGCAAAAGTGATGGTTTTGCAACACTCACTTTAGATATTCCAAGGTGGCAAAAACACACAAAACTCTGCAAAACTCAACATTAACACCTACAAAAGTAGGACTTAACACAAACAAAACAACACAAAACAAAAAACTTTTAGGAGTACATCATGAAAGGAAAGTTCACAAGAGTAACACTTCTGCTAATCCTTGTTGCAATGGTGGTAACGACTCTCGTCTTGCCACTTAGTGCATTTGCCTCAGGAACTGCAACAGGCTACACCAGTGCCGAGGATGTCCAATACGTTACCAGCGGTCAGTACATCTACAACTGGGGCGCTCGTGGTGAAACTGCAACGTTTTTGAGCAAGTACGCACAATCCTTCTACACAGGTAGCTACACATTTGCAAACCTCTCCCGTGCAAGTGGTGGCACAAGCGAGTCCAACGCTCCAAGCAGTGCATTGTACAAACAACTCAAGGAATTGATGTCGAGCAAGCAAACCTACATAACATCATACAATGCTACTCGTTCTTTGTATCAATATACCGACTGCCAATTAAGCGGTAAGGAAACTAAACAAATTTCCTCTTTCTATTCGGGCGATCTCATTGGCCCCGATTGGGATAGTGGTAACACTTGGAATCGTGAACACGTTTGGCCCAACAGCAAAGGCGATGCATCCGGACAAGGCGAAAACGATATCATGATGCTTCGTCCTACTGCAAAAAGCGAAAATGGCTCACGTGGTAACAAAGCTTATGGCGAAAGCGGTAGCTACTACCATCCAAACAGCGAGTCAGGCGGAAAATACGACCTTCGTGGTGACGTAGCAAGAATTTGCCTTTTCGTCTACACACGTTGGGGCAACACAGGTAGTATGTGGGGCGCAAGCGGTGTAATGGAAAGCATGGACGTCCTCTTGAAATGGATGGAACAAGACCCTGTTGACACTTGGGAAATGGGCCGTAACGATGCTGTCCAAGCAATTACAGGCACACGTAACGCCTTTGTTGACTACCCCGAGTACGCATTCCTCTTGTTTGGCAAGTCCGTTCCAAACAACTACCCAACACCATCTCAATCCAACGGTGTAACACCCGAACCACCCAAACCACACACTTGTGACTACACCCCTGCAACATGCACCGAGCCTGCAACCTGCAAAATTTGCTACGCAACACAAGGCGAGGCACTTGGACACACCACACCCGATTCCGATGGAAAATGCGCTCGTTGTGGCAAGGTTCTTGAAATATCCGCTCCAGACCGTCTAGAGGTAGGCACTGCTTACTATTTGACTGTAGTACAAGGTAATCTCGGTAACAAAATGTTGTATTTCAACGGCACAACGAGAGAGGCAGATGGCTACCCATGGTATTTCAAAACTTCCGAAGATAAAGCCAACGCTGTACAAGTATTTGTAGAAGAAGCGCAAGGCGGATACAGGTTTTACTTTATGAATGGAACAACTAAAACCTATATCAGGTTGTACGAGCGCTCTTCAGGTAAAGCTTCTCTCGAACTTGTAACAACAGTTCCTGCAGAAGTTTACACCTACGACACAACACACAAAACACTCATTTTGACTGTTGGTAGCAACAAGTACTATATGGGCACGTACGATGCATTCGATACACTCAGCGGTTCTAATATCAGTTACATAAATACAAGTTTTCCATGTAGATTTGTACCTGCAGAAGGTGGCACAAATCCACCAGCTCACACTTGTGAGAGTAAATGTCCAACTTGTGGTGGTTGCACAGATGCATCTTGCACCGAAAGTGCTTGCACAACAAAGTGTCAAGGTCACCAAACAACTCCACCTGTGGTAACACCTGACGAAACAGTAATTGCTTTCAAATCAGCAGTTGCAAACATCCAAAGCGCAACAACAATGCAACAAAAGTTTGATGCAATCAAGGTTGCAGCAGATGCGTACAACTCATTGAACGACACACAAAAAGCACAAGTAACAACCGAGTTAGAACAACTCAAAACAGCCATCGCCGACTACAACGCAAGCGCAACAACACAAAACACCAACTCTATCAACGTTTTGTATTGGACAGCTCAAGTTTCCCTAATTGTAACAATGGCCGTGGCACTTGTTCTTTTGAAAAAGGTATTTTAGTAGGAGGTAAAGCAAAATGAAAAAGATTATCTACATCATTCTCGTTCTTATTTTGGCAACATTGTGCTTTGCTTCTTGCCAACAAACTAGCGATTTCGACAAAATCAACGATGCGGTCTATGCAGACCACTCTCAAGTATCCATTGGCATCACAGTCAAAAAGAGTGGCGAAACACAAAGCCTTGTTCACAACATTGTTGTTCTTTATCTCAACGAAACAACAAAACACGTTGCCTACACCTTGCAAGAATATGCTTTGTTTGATATCGAAGGAGACACAATCACCGTTCCAAGCCAACAAATCATCACAAAAAATGGTGCTGTAACTTTGGAAAACGGCCAAGCAACGGACGTGACTGGCGACCAAGTTGACTACGATTTCTCTAGAGCGGGCCTTCCCGGTATGAATTTTAACGACGTCTGCTTGGAAAACTTCAAGACAGAAAATGGCACGTTTTCCGCAGACATCTCCAACATGACACTTTTCTTGGGCAAAAACATCCCCAATGCAACAAATGCAAAAGTGTCTGTAAACATGCAAACTCTCCAATCCATCACGTTGAGCTTTACCGTGGATGGAAGTGACGTAACAATTGTGTACACACTTGGATAACTAGTCCTCAGCGACAAAGAGAGATCTACTAATGAAACGTTTTTTCAAGTTTGCGCTAACGGTGGTGCTTGTTGTGCTTGTTTGCAACTGTTTGATGTTCGCAACGGTTGCAAGCGCACAAACCATATCCACACCTGCAACAGGCTATACCAAGGCAAGTGACGTCGACTACGTCACGGTTGGAAACAACGTCGCCAACTGGGGTGCGCGTGGTGAGGTGGCAACCTTCCTAACAACATACGCAAACAGCTACTATGTAGGCATCAACACCTACGAAAATTGGAAGTATTCCACCGGTGGCACAACAAACGACGACACTCCCGATAGCCCATTGTACCTGCTACTAAAAAGTTGCCTCAAGGACCATCACACTCACGAAACTACCTATGGCGAAGTGCGCTACCAACTAAAGTATACCGATTGTGTTTCCAGCGACACAACCAAGATTAGCGCATTTTACTCTGGCAGAATTGTAGACAGCACTTGGGACTACGGCGCAACGTACAACCGCGAGCATATTTGGCCTGCAAGCAAAAGTATTGGTGGCCGTCCAGACAACTCCGATGCGGGCGATAGTGCCGATATCATGACTCTGCGACCAGCAGTTCCCGATGTAAATGGTGCACGAAGTAACACCGCCTATGGCGAAAGCGCAGGGTTCTACGATCCAGGCGAATCGGTGCGTGGCGATTGCGCGCGTATGGTGCTGTATACCTACGTGCGTTGGGGCATCACTTGGCGCACATTTGGCAAAGATGGCGTTATCGAAAGCATCGACCTGATGCTCAAGTGGATGCAAGAAGACCCCGTTGACACTTGGGAAATGGGTCGTAACGACGCCGTTCAAGCAATCACGGGTGTGCGCAATGTGTTTGTAGACTACCCACAACTTGCTTGGCAACTGTTCAGTCGCGATATCCCTGTTGGTATGCAAACTCCATCAGGTGTAACAACTGCCCAAGGCGAAACGGAACCAACTCAACAGTTCCCATGGCTTGTAGTGGGCATTGTGGGCGGAGTTATCATTGTTGGTGGCGTTATCGTAGTTGTTGTA
>JAFQSA010000043.1 GCA_017409765.1 Clostridia bacterium
CAACAAGCAAAAATCTTGCAAAAACAGTTGAAAAATGTACACTTTTCAAGTATAATGTATTTATCGAAATTTGCGCAATTTTGCAAAAGGAAACAAAATGAGAATCAACAACGAATGGAAAGATTACCAAATCATTGCCACTGGCGACGGCGAAAAGTTGGAGCGTTGGAAGGACGTAGTGCTACTTCGCCCCGACCCACAAGTCATTTGGCATGCACAAAAACCACTTCACACAATCGTGCGCCCCGATGCAAGATACTTGCGTTCTAGCACAGGCGGTGGACATTGGGAGTACAACCGCAAAATCCCCGACGAGTGGAAGGTTTCTTGGCGCGATTTGACCTTTTCCGTCAAGCCAATGGGCTTTAAGCACACAGGTTTGTTCCCCGAGCAAGCGGCAAACTGGGCAATGATGATTGACCTGATTAAAAATGCCAACAGACCAATCAACGTTTTGAACTTGTTTGCCTACACAGGTGGCGCAACTGTTGCATGTGCAAGTGCCGGTGCAAGTGTTTGTCACGTGGATGCCGCCAAAAACATGGTAGAGCGCGCACGCGAAAACGTTACCCTTTCTGGCCTAGCTGACCGCCCCATTAGATACATTGTTGACGACTGTCGTAAGTTTGTCAAACGCGAAATCAAACGTGGCAAAAAGTACGATGCAATCATCATGGATCCACCAAGCTACGGCCGTGGTGCTAACGGTGAAGTGTGGAAAATTGAGGAGGACATCTGCGACTTTGTTGAACTTTGCGCGGAAGTGCTTTCCGACAACCCATTGTTTGTACTTATCAACAGCTACACAACAGGACTTCAACCTGCAGTTCTATCCAACATTTTGAAGCGTTCCATCAAGCACGATGGCGACGTTTGCGCATACGAAGTTTGTCTGCCCACCGACGAAGGCATCGTTCTTCCCTGTGGCGCAAGTGGACTTTTTACATCCAAAGGAGCAAAAAATGGCTAAAAACTTTACAATGGACGACGTTACCATCCTTCACGAAGACAATTCAATTTTGGTAGTGGTAAAACCACAAAACATGCCCAGTCAGGCTGATTCCAGCGGAGATTTGGACCTGTTGACACTGCTCAAAAACTACATCAAGGAAAAGTACAACAAACCCGGCAACGTTTACTTGGGACTTGTGCATCGCCTTGACCGCCCAACAGGTGGCGTGATGGTGTTTGCAAAAAACAGCAAGTCTGCTGAGCGCCTTTCCAAGCAAATTGCCGAAAGGGAAATGGTCAAGCAATATCTAACAACCGTGCTTGGTGGCCCAGCAGAGCACAAGGGCACACTTGTTAACTACCTAAAGAAAAACGCCCTAACAAACAACGTGTACGTTGCCACCTTTGGCGACCACGATGCTAAGCGCGCGGAACTAAGTTACGAAGTGTTGGAGCAAACGGAACACACGTCTTTGGTCAAAGTCCAACTTGGCACAGGACGCTCCCACCAAATCCGCGTACAATTTTCTGCAATCAACTGCCCAGTTTGGGGTGATATGCGCTACGGTGGCGACATATTGGGCAAAGGTCACAACCTTGCGCTTTGGGCTTACCGCTTGGAGTTTGAACACCCAATTTCCAAGGAGCACATGGTGTTTGTGGCATATCCACCTGCAAAACAACCTTGGACGGCTTTCGACATTGCCAAGCACGTTGAGCAATTTAGTGACGACAGCGAGGACGATGGTGTAGCACTTTACACAAAGCCTCACACAGTAGACCACCTCGACTAACAATGGAACAGCAATTAGCTGACAATAACACAACAAATCAAAGAGAAGTGCAATTTTGCCTTCTCTTTTTTGTTTGAGCCAACAATCGTTTGACATGCAATACACAACAAGCTACTTTGGACACAAATCTTCCACCTAGCTAGCGAAAATTTGGTTGAAGAACTCTCCACTAGTGTGCAAGTTTTTGTGCAAAATGGTGCAGTTTTTCTCATTTGATGGACTATTGTTGCTAAAAATACCGCCAACAAAATGGAAAATGCAAAATTTAGTGTTTATATTATTATAATACTTGCGCCAAATCGTTGACAAGAAGGCAACTTTTGGAGTAAAATATCTGCATAATGTGGTGGAATGCCCCCACAACAAATCAAGGGCGAAAATGCCCTTTGGAGGAATATCGTGAAAAAGATTTTTAGTTTGATTATTGCACTTACACTTTTGGTTAGTATCTTTGCAGTATCCGCAGTAGCTTTTGCTGATGGAGAACGCACAGTTACAGTAGAAACAGCCGGAAATGAATATTTGTTGAACAAAGTTGGCAACGACACCTACCTTGAGGATACAAAAGACTTCAAGGGTTGGCTCACAACAACAGCTGATGTAAAAGCTGTGTTTACAGGCATCAACTTTGCTATGGCTTCCGATGCTGACTACGACAAATCCGCAAAATACGACACAGTTCGTCTTGAGTACTGCACAGCAGATCCAAGATTTGACGACAACTGGCAAGATGACGAAAAAACACTTGTAGTTGCCGATGGTGGCACAAGTTTCAACCTCAAGCTTTCTGGTTGGGTATGTTTCCGTTACAGCGCAACATACAAACCAACAGCTGATGGCGCAGAAAAAACTGTTTACACAGAAAAATTCCTTGTTTTCGTTCGTGACGTAACTGCTCCCGAAGTTGAAATGGGAACAACTCTTACAGACAAAGTTGAAGATGGTCTTACAGTTGGCAAAGCTTACTCCGTTTCCACATCCTCTTCTTCCATCAAAGTAACAGATAGCTCCACTTACACAATCACATTTGTTATCAAAAAGCTCATCAAGGGCGAATATGTAGAAGTGTACAGTAGCAAAACTGGTCTTAGCGAAGACTACGAAGGTAAGGATATTTCTAATGGCACAATCACACCAACAGCTGACGACGTAATGGACAAGGCAACTTACCAAATTGTTTACTCTGTAACAGATGCTAACGGCTACAAGAGCCAAGACCTTGTTGCATCTCTCAAGGTAAATGCTGCCGAAGTACAAGAAACAGAAAAGAAAGTTGACGTTTTGAAGATTGTTTTGTACGTTGTTGCAGGTCTTTCCGCTGTGGGTATCATTGTTTTGGTATTCTTTGTAAAACCAAAGAAGGTGGAAGAAACACGCGTTGTTTACACCGAAGACACAAACAACACCAACGACCAACAATAATCGTTTTAGTAATCAAAAAGCAGATTGAGTTTTCAATCTGCTTTTTTTGTTTTTTTGATACACGTGGTGTGTTTTTGTGTGTTTATTTGGCATTGTTTGGCGCATTTTGTCTGCAATTTGAACAATGTTTTGCATAGCCTAAGTAAGGCAGTTTTGCACAAAGCAAAAGTAAAATTTTTACGTCTTGACAAAAAGGCGATTTTTTGGTAAAATTGAAGTATGAAATACGATCTACACATACACACAAATCGGTCGGATGGCATCTTTGAGCCAACAGCGGTGCTGGACTTGGCAAAACAAAGGGGCCTAGACTGCATATCTTTGACGGACCACGACACCATGGTGGACACCGACAAAATCATCGAGCATGCCAAAAAAATTGGCATTGGCTACCTTGTTGGAGTGGAACTATCCTGCGTTTCTAGTGGGGAAGTGCACATCCTTGGCTACAACATCGACTACAACGCGCCAGGCTTTGCGGAAGAAATGGCAAAAATCGCCAACATGCGCAAGGAACGCAATCGCTTGATTGTGCAAAAACTTGCCGACGTTGGTTGCCACATCGACCTTGCCAAGTTGGAATCTCAAGGCTCCGTTGGTCGTGGCGTTTTGGCGCGCGAAATGGTAAAAATGGGCTTTTGCCAAAGTGTTGCGGAGGTTTTTGAAAAGTACCTTGGCGTTGGTTGTTGTTGCTACGTGCAAACAAAACGACTAACCCCTGTAGAGGGAATTCAATTTATCCTTCGATATGGCGGAATACCCGTGCTTGCCCACCCCAAACAACTCAAAATACCCTTTAACTCTTTCGAAAAATTTCTAAAACCCCTTGTTCTTGCTGGTCTTGGTGGTATTGAAGCGCAGTATTTTACACACAATAGTGCCGAGCGAACATTTTACACCAAAATGGCCAAAAAGTACAAACTTGTTGTAACGGGTGGTTCTGACTTCCACGACTACGTTCACGGTGTGGAACTGGGCACAAAAAGTTTTGTACCATCTGGCTACACACGCAAAATCTTGGGAATATGAAAAAACTTATCATTGCAATTTTGATGACGCTCACAATTTTTGTGGGCGTTTTTTCTTTGTCGGCACAGGGGCAAAGTTGCCCTTGGAACGTGCACGCAACAATCGTCTACGGCAACAAAACCTTCGTCTACAACTTGAAGGACAACTTGAAAGATTGTCCACAAAAGGTGGCGTTTTTGGGGGAACAAAGTAGATGGGAGTTGTACCAATACTTGCAAACTTTGCCCCTTGCGAGAGCGGAAATCTACAACTATATTTTGCCAAATTTCCACCACGTGTTGCAGTTTTTTGCCTATGTTTGCAGGGAAAAGCGCGATGCAACGGTGCGTTTTGACAAGTTTGGCTTTGCCTATACGGAAGGAGTGGACGGCGTTAGCATAAACGAGCAAAAACTGTTGGAAAGTGTGCTTGCTTGCCACAATGGCGAAAAGATCGTTTTGCCACTTTTGGTGCACAAGGCAACAACTGTTGAGCAGCTGAAAAATCGCACGCAACTACGAGCAACTTTTACAACACATTTTCCCAATAGCAATGCCGAGCGTATCCACAACATTACCCTTGCTACCAAAAGCTTGAACGGCACAATTGTGGACGTGGGCGAAAAGTTTTCCTTCAATCAAGTGGTGGGCAAGCGCACCGAGCAAAATGGCTACAAAACGGCCAAAGTGATTTTGGATGGTGTGTACGTCGACGGTGTGGGCGGTGGTGTGTGCCAAGTTTCCACCACGTTGTACAATGCGCTACTGTTGGCGGATATCACACCAAGCGCATGCCAACACTCGCTAATTTCCAACTACGTGCTTGCCGGTTTTGATGCAATGGTAAGCGATATCGGTGCTGACCTTACCTTTGTAAACAACACGGCAAGCCCCATCTACATCCAAGGCGCGGTGCAGGGCAAAAGTGTGACTTTTTACATCTACGGATTGCCCAACAAGTGGCACATCGAGCGGGAAAGCATTGCCCAAGTTGAGCCCTTTGATACAACGGAAGTGGTGGACGAGCAAAAGTACCCGCATCTTGTCTACACAGACCAAACGCAAGTTGTGCGCGGAGGCAGTAACGGCGTAAAGTCGCAATCTATTTTGCATTACTACCAAAATGGAAAACTTGTCGAGAGCAAACTCATACGCAAAAACACCTACAAAAAGGTGGACAAAATTGTTGCGCGCGGAAATCTTGTTCGTCCAATGGAGCAATTTCCTTTGGTGCAAAGTGACCTTTTGCTAGATGGAGTGTAGTAGATAGCCCACAACGCAAAAGGCTGTTTCGATAACCTTGTTTGGAAAGTTTATTTTTCCGTTTGACCACTCAAATAGGCGTTTTCGATGGAGTAGCCAACTATCAAACGAACATTATCTACCCCAAAAACAGCCATTACCCAACCCCAAAATAGGATTACCCAACCACAAAATAGGATTATCCAACCAACAAATGGGCAGTTTTTGGTGGGCAAAAGTTGATATTTTCCGCACAGCACCAATATGCCATTTTTCCATAGTGAGCAGGGCAATTCCCGCTCACTTTTTATTTTTAATAAAAAAATTGACAATTTCGCAAAAAACACCACCTTTCTTTTGCAAAATTTTGCCCCATATTATTGATTTATATTAAAAAAAATAGTATAATCATAGCACGATAAAAAATTTGCAGTCGTTGCACATGGCAAAAAACCATGGGCAAGGTTACGCTCTGTCGCAAATTCTGGTTGATTTTTGGGCGGCAAAACACTGCAAAATCCTCTGTGTTTTGCTCAATCACAGACCTACAGGTATGCTCTGCGTCGCAACTAACGCAATATTATTCGCAACGATGTAAGGCATCATTGCTCACTTTTAGCGTTGTTGCTCCTTCTCCCCACAAATCAGGATTTGCGGGGACCCTGATTGAAAACACAGGTCTTTTTTGCGTTTTATCCGCCAAAACAGCTTCACCCACTAAGAAAATGTGGGCGCTTCATCAACCATTATTTGCGTCATCGCTTTTTTGCATATTTACACAGGAGGCAACAATGCCAAACGAACAACCAAAAAATCAAATCACAATGCCAAACAGCGTCGAGGCGGAACAAAACGTCCTTTGCTGTATTTTGCGCAGTCCGGAAATGCAGTTGGAAATCATCGCGCAACTAAAGGCGGCAGATTTCTACCAGCCCAACCACCAAATCATTTTCCAAGCAATGAAGGATATCTCCAACCAATCTCACAAGACCGTTGGGGAAGGTTTGTCCGTTAACACAGTTAACCTTGCAACGGTAGTTGACCACCTTCGTCGTATTGGCAAATTGGAACAAGTTGGCGATATCGACTACATTTTGCGTTTGAACGAGTTGTTGCCCAGCACAGCAAATTTTGACGAGTACATCACAATCGTTAAGCGTGCATCCACAATGCGCCAACTTATCGTAATTTGTGACGAAGTAAAGTCCAAGGCGTACACAGCCTCCACTTCCGAAGAGGCAATCACCTACGCCGAAGAAAAGATTTTTGCCTTGTCCCAAGGTGGCGCAAATGGCGGACTTGTACTTTTGGCGGACGATACTGCTCGCACAATGCACAACATCAACGAGCGTTTTGTTAACCCTGGCAAATTCCGTGGTATCCAAACGGGCTACACACGTTTCGACCGCCTTACAAACGGCCTTCACGGTGGCGAACTTATCGTACTTGCAGCGCGTCCCGGTGTTGGTAAATCCGCCATGGCAATGAACATTGCGGAAAACGTTGCAAAGCAGGGCAAAACTGTTGCAATTTTCTCTTTGGAAATGAGCAACGAACAAATCATTGAAAGAATGATGTCCGGTATGTCCGGCGTTCCACTTGAATACATCAAGTCCGGTCAACTTCCTCACGGCGAGGCGGACTTGGAAAAACTGCGCATTGCACAGGAAACAATCTGTGGCAAAATGAAGATGTACGGCAACGACTACGCATCCATCAAGCCATCGGAAATTGCCTCCCAATGTCGCAGACTCAAGCAACAACACGGCCTCGACTTGATTGTTATTGACTACATCCAACTGATGAACAGCGGTGTGGACGCAAAGCAAGGCCGTCAAAACGAAGTTGCAGCAATTTCCCGTGCTTTGAAACTTTTGGCAAAGGAATTGAACGTTCCTGTAATTGCCCTTTCACAGCTCAAGCGTGATGCGGAAATCCGCAACATCAAGGGCAAGGAAAACCAAGGCGGTGGCGAACCTGTTCTTTCCGACTTGCGTGAATCGGGCGCAATCGAGCAAGACGCCGACATCGTACTTTTCATCCACAAGGAAGAGGTTTCCGGTGTGATGAAATACAGCCTTATCGTTGCCAAGCACCGTAACGGTGAACAGGGCAAAATCGAGTTGTTCTGGCTGGGCAAAATTGTACGTTTTGTGGATGCCGAGTACCTCACACAACACGGCATCAACATGGGCCAAGTTGTGGAAACTGTGGCAGGCGACAACCAACAACCAGCTGACGACGATTTGTCCTTTGGCGAAAGTATTGCCGATTTCTCCGAGTTGGAGGAGGGCGGTTTTGTGGATTTGTCTGGCGACGACGTCCCCGAAACACAAGAATAATTTTTAGCAAAAAGGTATTATCATGAGTGAATCAAGAAATTTTATTGAAGAAATAATCGATGGCGACCTTGCCAGTGGCAAAGTTAACACCGTGTATACACGCTTTCCACCTGAGCCAAACGGCTACTTGCACGTAGGCCACGCAAAGAGTTTGTGCATCAACTTTGGCCTTGCCGAACAATACGGTGGCAAGTGCAACTTGCGTTTTGACGACACAAACCCCTGCAAGGAAGACCAAGAGTACGTTCGCAGTATCAAAGCAGATATCGAGTGGCTTGGTTTCAAGTGGGACAAACTGCTGTTTGCAAGCGACTACTTTGACGTTATGTTCGACTGCGCTGTAAAACTCATCAACAAGGGTTTGGCTTACGTATCTGACGAAACCGCGGAGGAAATCCGCCAAAGACGTGGTTCTTTGACAGAGCCCGGTGTGGAAAGTCCCTTCCGCAACCGCAGTATCGAGGAAAACTTGCAACTTTTCTACGATATGCGCGATGGCAAGTTCGAAGATGGCGCAAAAGTTTTGCGCGCTAAAATCGACATGGCATCCCCTAACCTCAACATGCGCGACCCAGTTATCTACCGCGTGTTGCATGCAACCCACCACAACACAGGGGACAAGTGGTGCATCTACCCAATGTACGACTTTGCGCACCCAATCGAGGATGCGTACGAAGGTATCACACACTCCATCTGCACGTTGGAGTTCGAAGACCACCGTCCACTTTACGACTGGGTTGTTGTAAATTGCGATTTCCCTGCCCCTCAACCACAACAAATTGAGTTTGCACGCCTCAACATCACAAACACAATCATGTCCAAGCGCTTTTTGAAGCGTCTTGTGGACGAAGGCAAAGTTATGGGTTGGGACGACCCACGTATGCCAACGCTCAGCGGACTTCGTCGTCGTGGCTACCCCGCGGCAGCACTTCGCGATTTTTGTGAGCGCATTGGTGTATCCAAGGCCAACTCCGAAGTGGAAGAAGGCTACCTACATGCTTGCGTAAGAGAAAACTTGAACACCTACGCTAACCGCGTTATGGCAGTTTTCGATCCAATCAAGGTTGTTTTGACAAACTACAATGGAAGTGAAATTTTGTCTGTTGAGGACAATCCAAATGCCGACGAAGTGACCTATCGTGACGTTCCATTCAGTAGCGAAATCTACATCGACCGCGCCGACTTTGCACTTGTTCCACCACCAAAGTACCACCGTCTTAAACCCGATGGCTACGTACGTTTGAAGGGTGCCTACATCATCCATTGTGACGACGTTGTTTTGGACGACAATGGCGAAGTTGTGGAAATTAGATGCTCCGTTGTGCCCAACTCCAAGTCGGGTAGCGATACAAGTGGCGTAAAAGTAAAGGGCGTTATCCAATGGGTAGACGCAAACACATGCGTAAAGGTTCAAGTTCGCAAGCTTCAAAGTCTTTTGAACGACGTTGTTGATGGCGTTACCGACTTTACACTTCGCTTCAACGAAAACTCCATGCAAGTTGTGGATGCTTACGTAGAGCAAAGCCTTTTGAAGGCCAAAGTGGAAGATAAGTTCCAATTTATGCGCGTGGGCTACTACGTATTGGACAAGGATTCCAATGGCTCCAACCTTGTATTCAACGAAATTGTTGGACTAAAGGATAGCTTCAAGCCCAACAAATAGTTGTTTTGCAAACAACAAAATTTTGCCTTGATAAATTTGCAATTTTGTACAGTTAGGCACATTTACTGATTATCAAGCGCATCAAGTAACAAAAAAAACTTTTGTATCAAAATACACAGGTGTTTTATGAAACTTTGTAAAAATTGTGGCGAAATCAACGAAAATGATTCCCTGTTTTGTTGCAACTGTGGCAAGTCGGATTTTGTCTTCCAAGAGGAAGTAACCTGTCCTCATTGTGGAGCAACCAACGACAAGGCCTTTGCGCATTGCACAAACTGTGGCAAGCCACTAGAAAAACAACCAACGCAAACAGCAACCGCATCCCCCGTTGCCGTAAACCTCCGTCAGGAAATGTCCGATTTGTACGACGAGGCCAACGCATCGGAGATGTCCGCCTGCCCCGAGTGTGGCGAAATGTTGCCTTTGACGTCCATATTCTGTCACAAGTGTGGCGCAAGCATTGCCAAGTTGACTATGCACAAGGTGGTCAAGCGCAAGGTTTGCCCCCATTGCGGACAGTTCAACGCCAACGATGCCATCTACTGCAGTTATTGTTTTAGTTCCCTTGCTGATGCGGAAAGCGCCCAATTGCAAGTGGTACACGACGTCAAAAACCTTGGCGACGTTGTTGTTAAGCAAACCATGTTGGACGATGGTGGTGGCAAAAGAAAGCTTTGCCCCAACTGCGGTGCTTTGAATGCTCCGGAAGAAACCTTTTGCGTTAGTTGTGGTTTGAAGTTGGAAGTTGACCCACAAAAAAAGTACTGCCCCAACTGCAGTACGGAAAACCAAGGCGATGCCTCATTTTGTATCAGGTGTAACTGGTCATTTGATGGACTTGCGCCAAAGGGCCCCACATGGGAGTGCCCTCATTGTAAAGCACAAAACGATCACGATTCTGCTTATTGCACCAATTGCGGTAAGCCCCGCAAGTAACGGAGGTATGTATGCTAAGTTCTAACAGTTTCAATCTTTGCCCACATTGTGGCAATTCCAATACATTGAACGCACGCTTTTGCGCTCGTTGCGGAACTCAACTAAAAGTTCCGGAGGAGGTTGTTGTTTGTCGCGCTTGTGGCACACGCAACTCCCCAATGGCAAATTTCTGTCGCAACTGCGGTAGCCAACTCAAGGTGGGCGAACAAACAAAAATCTGCCCAAGATGTCGCAAGGAAGTTCCCGCAAGCGACAACACATGTTCCTGTGGCTACTCCTTTGCAACAATCACAACAGTTGCCCCAACTGCCGACACAACTGCATCCGCTCGTGAGGAGCGCCGTGGCAAAAAGCAAAAGGGTGTGCGCGCAGGTAGAGCCGTTGTATCCAAAAAGGGTGGCCGTGCGTTTGCCATCGTTGCAATGGTGTTCTTGCTTGTGTTTGCCTACTTCTTTGTTGCTCCACAAAACCTCCGTCCAAGCTTTTTGGCATTTGACAAGGGACTTTACTATGAAGGCAAAAATATAGCATACGGCTACACATTTATTTTGCTTTTGTTGTATCAAATCATTGATGCAGTAAGTAACCCTGGTGGCAACATGTTCAATGCGATTATGGGCGCACTTGGTGACAATGTTGCAAAAATCATGGTATCTATTATGGTAGTTATCTTTGTTTTGTGTGTTGTAGTTCACTTCATTGTGTGCTTTACACGCGCATTTACAAGCAAACGCTCCAAAAAGGCCAACAAGTTCTACCTTGTTTTGGCAGTGCTTACAACAGTTGCAACAGCATTGATACTTCTTCCACAACTTTTGGGAGCGGACTTCCTTGGTGGCGTTTTGAAAATTTTTGCAATGCCTGATGGATTTGGTTTTGGTTGGGTGCTTTGCGCAATCCCTGCTTACTACTGGTTCTTCTTTATTTACTCCGCCATTGCAAAGGGCAAGAGCCTAACAGAACAAGTAGCGTGATTACAAAATCTCCATCGCAAACTTTGGTTGATTTTTGACGGCAAATCGACTAATCAACCATTTTGTGACAGAGCCATCACAAACATCGACGTTAATTTTGAAAATATACGAGGATTTTTATGAAAATTACATCTAACTTTTTGAGAGAAAAATTTCTTAAATTTTTTGCTGACCGCGGACACGCAGTTATCCAATCCGCAAGTTTGATTCCGGAAAACGACCCATCCGTATTGTTTACAACAGCAGGTATGCACCCACTCATTCCATACCTTCTTGGTCAAAAGCACCCCAAGGGCACACGCCTTACTGATGTGCAAAAGTGCGTGCGTACTGGCGACATCGAAGAAGTTGGCGACGACTCCCACTTGACGTTTTTTGAAATGCTTGGTAACTGGTCCCTTGGCGACTACTTCAACCACGAGTCCATCAAGTGGAGTTACGAGTTTTTGACCAGTCCCGAGTACCTTGGTTTGGACGTTAACCGCATTTCCGTAACTGTGTTTGCAGGCGACGAGGATGCTCCTCGTGACGAAGACTCCGCAAACGTTTGGAAAGCATGCGGTATCCCTGCTGAACGCATCTTCTACCTTCCAAAGAAAAACAACTGGTGGATTGCCGGCACAACAGGTCCATGTGGCCCCGATACGGAAATCTTTTGGGATACAGGCAAACCTGCTTGTGGTCCAAATTGCGATCCAAGTTGCGATTGTGGCAAGTATCTTGAAATTTGGAACAACGTGTTTATGCAATTCAACCGTCAAGCGGATGGCACCTACCTTCCACTTGCTCAAAAGAACGTGGATACAGGCATGGGCTTGGAACGTACAGTTTGCGTTTTGAATGGTCTAAAATCCGTCTACGACATCGATTTGTTTGCTGGCGCTCTTGCAAAAATCCAAGAACTCTCCGGCAAAACCTATGACGAAACAACCAAAAAAGCAATGCGCGTTATTGCTGACCACGTTCGTACAGCAACCTTCCTTCTTGGCGACCCTGTTGGTGTTGTTCCAAGTAACGTCGACCAAGGCTACGTTTTGCGCCGTTTGATCCGTCGTGCAGTTCGTATGGCAAACTCTTTGGGTATGCCAAAGGGTAGCATTGCCGAGATTGCAAAGGTTTACATCGAAGTTTACCGCGACGTCTACACCGAACTCACGGAAAACGCAACCAAGATTATCGACGAACTCAACAAGGAAGAGGAAAAGTTCTCCAAAACACTTGTTGCAGGCGAAAAGGAATTTTTCAAGGTTATTTCCCACATTCCAGGCAACGTTGTTCCCGGTGGCACAGCATTCAAACTTTACGACACATTTGGTTTCCCTGTGGAAATGACGGTGGAACTTGCCGCTGAACAAGGCTACACAGTGGACCTTGATGGTTTCAAAAAGAAGTTTGCCGAGCACCAAGCAAAGTCCCAAGCGGGCTCTGAACAACGCTTCAAGGGCGGTATGGCGGAAGGTGGCGGTATCGAAACAACCCATCTCCACACAGCAACTCACCTTTTGCAAGCAGCATTGCGCCGTGTTCTTGGCGACGAAGTAAAGCAAAAGGGTAGCAACATCACCCCCGAGCGTTTGCGCTTTGACTTTAGTTTTGGCCGTCCAATGACCAAGGACGAAATTGCCGAAGTTGAGCGCCTTGTAAACGAGGCAATCCAAGCAAAATTGCCTATCACTTGCGTGGAACTCCCCATCGAGGAGGCGCGCAAAACTGGCGCAATCGGTTTGTTTGGCGACCGCTATGGCGAAGTGGTAAAGGTGTACTCCATGGGCGACTTCAGCAAGGAAATTTGCGGTGGCCCACACGCCGAAAACACAGGCGACCTTGGCACATTTGTGATCACCAAGGAACAATCCAGCAGTAGTGGTGTTCGCCGTATCAAGGCGGAACTACGCAAGTAGTTTCATGAAAAGTGCAAAAGTAATTGGGTATCGAAGAGTACAAACAATTTGATATCAAACGTGCAGTTGTGGCGCAAAGTAGCACAACCCAAAGTTACTTTTTGCAACCCACTTGATATCGCATAAGCAACATATCTAAATGATATAAAAAAGACTAACCAATTGCCGTTAGTCTTTTTTTGTGGTATAAAATCCCTTGTAGAGAACGTCATTGCAGTTACTCTTTTTTGATTGCACAACCTTTTTGTGTTGTTAATATTTTTTTGATTTATCAGTAAATACCAATGCGCAAAAGGTCAGTTTTTGGTGTTTTTGTGCCATAAGCAACAAATATTTGCCAAATGTAAACTAAAGTTGCGCTTTTTTGGGTTGAAATTGCTCGTTTGAGGGTGTATAATTGTGTCAATCAATAACGATGGAGGAACAACCATGACAATCGGCAACAGAATAGTCAAACTAAGAAAAGACCTACAACTCTCCCAAGAAGACCTCGCAGCCAAAATTGGCGTAACAAGACAATCGGTATCCAAGTGGGAAACGGACGCGTGCGCACCCGATGCCTACAATTTGATGTCCTTGGCGGAAGTTTTGCAAACCACCGTGGAGTACATCGTAACGGGAAATGCCGTTGCAACCGCCAAAGAGCCTGCCACCCACCCCGACAAGCAGGAAAAAGAATTTAGCAAATGGGCAGTTTTGGGCGTTGGCTTGATGCTTTTGGCTGGTGGCATCATCATGGCAATCATTGGCATGTTTTTAGACGTCACTTGGTGTATGATTGGCGGTGGTATTGCCATTTTGGGCATTGTTTTGTCCCTTGTGCGCAAAAGAAAAACACTCATGATTGTACTTCCCATCATTGCCGTTTTGATTGTTGCAGTAGTTCTGTTACTAACAGTTTAGCAAGTTGATGCAATCCTGTGTGGCCATGTTTGATGGTTCAAGCAAAGTCCCCAAACACGGTCAAGATGGAAATGCAATTTGTTGCAAAAATCAACCACGTATCGCAAAAAAACAATAGGTTTAGTAAAAAAGGACGAGATAATTCTCGTCCTTTTTGTGTTATTTATTGGGTGGTGTACAATTTGCCGAAGGTATTACCGATAGTATTTGATTGTGCAGTTGCCACTTTCGGTAAACGTTTCAATTTCGTATTTTAGTGGGCCACTTTTGTAGATGTCATTGTAGATGTTTTGCAGGTTATTTGTTTCGCCATGAACAACCTTCCAACCGTCATTTGGCAGGTCAATAGCAAAGTTGTAGTTGTCAATTTGTCCATTTTTCAACCCAATGGCGTAGTATATCATGCCGTTGTGCCATTTGTAGCCCAACCCTTGCAGGTTTTCCAATCCGTACAACAGGGCCAGTTCATCCCAAAAATTACCTATGGTATTGTATTGATCGTTGTTTTGCAACGAAAATTCTCTGGATATTCCCTTAAAAATCAAAATTCCTACCCCATTTCAAAGTGCTGTTTACAGCACAATTCTACAAACTTCCAGCCACGTCCTCGGCTTGTTTTTCCAGGCTGTGTTTCAATGTTTCGTCCACAATTAGGCCGGTGTTGGCGTACACATTGTGCAAACTGTTTTTGATGACAACTCTTAGCAAATCCACACCAATGTAGCAATCGCTTGCCACGTATTTGTAGAGGTATGGCTTGGTGTTTTCCGCAAGGTCCAAGGCGCGTTTGCACACCTGCATCACTTCGATGGGCACAAGGGCCGATTTGTGATACTCCTTTTGCAGGGCGGATTTGTCAACTTCGCCACTACGCACTTGGCGTGATACCGCAAGTATCTTTTCGAAGGCGGTAGAGTCCTCTTGAGCCAAGTCTTGCAGTTTGTCGATACATCTTTTGAAGGTGGACAAACTGTTTGCTAGATACTCGTTTTCCCCTTTGGTAAGCGTTACTTCCACAGCCATTTGACAAAGTGAGCAAGCCATTGCGCCCACCATAGCAAGGGCGCTTCCGCCACCGGGAGTTGGTGCTTTGCTGGACAAAATTTCGTTGTATTGTTCGATTGTAAGTTTTCTAAACATGGTTCACCTCATTGATATAACTATTGTACCATTGATTTGCCCACTCGTCAATAGCCACTTTCCATTTTTGTAAAATTGTCCGTTGGGTGCGTTTTGGTATAGTTGCGCAATGGACGTTTTGACGGTGCAACAAACGGTAGTGCAAACACACTCGCAATCTTGTTTTTTGCCACCACGTGGTGTGTTTTTTTGCTACAATTTTGACAAATTGGTTTGCACAAGTAGCAGAGTGTCTTACCATTTTTGTAACGGTGCGTTTACGCGATTGTTTGGTCGGCACAAGCAACGGGATTGTATGCCAAGTTTTGATTTTTCGCCACCACGTGGTGCGTTTTTGAGTGTTTTTTGCGTGCAGATTTCCCGCAGATGTGGTGGTTTTTGATGCTAAAACGCATTGCTCTTTCGCCAAACTATCGCGTTTGCTTTGCCATTGCATCAACACTTGCGCACTTGTGCATTTGAACATATCTACATAGGTTGCGTATATGTGTGTAAATTGATTGACAAATTTTCGGCAAAGTGGTACAATACAATCACAATGAACCTATCAAGAGTAACGGAGAGACGGACTCGTTGAAGTTACAGCAACCTGAATGATGTTAAGGTGCTAAATTCCGCAGGTACAACCTGAAAGATGGGACGGCTAAATTGCAAAGTAGTATGCTGTCTTGTCCAAAAAGGATAAGGCAATTTTTTTTGCAAAAATATCATTTCAATAATAATTTTCCAACAAAAGGAGTTACCCACTATGAACAACAAACACAGATATTTCACTTCGGAAAGCGTTACCGAAGGCCATCCAGACAAAATGTGCGACCAAATTAGTGATGCTATTTTGGACGCAATCCTTGCTCAAGACCCAAATGCACGCGTTGCTTGCGAAACAGTAGTTTGCACAGGCACAGTGTTTGTTATGGGCCAAATCACAACAACAGCCATTGTGGACTATGCCGAAGTTGTTCGCAACACCGTTCGCAACATTGGTTACACACGCGCAAAGTACGGCTTTGATGCCGATAGCTGTGGCGTTATCATCAGCCTTGACAAGCAATCCCCCGATATCGCATTGGGCGTAGATAAGTCCGCTGAACACCGCGACCGTGGCGAAATACTCGACTTGTACGGCGCTGGCGACCAAGGTATGATGTTTGGTTACGCTTGCAACGAAACCCCCGAATACATGCCAATGGCAATCATGCTTGCGCAAAAAATTTGCCAACAACTTGCACTTGTACGCAAGGAAGGTCTTTTGACATACCTCCGTCCAGACGGAAAGAGCCAAGTTACAGTAGAGTACGACGAAAACGACAAGCCTTGCCGTATCGACACAATCGTGCTTTCCACACAACACGCTCCCGAAGTTACCTCCGACAAGATTGCTGCCGACATGATTGAGTACGTAATCCGCCCAGTAGTTCCACTCAACCTTTTGGACGAGGAAACAAAGTACTACATCAACCCAACTGGCCGTTTCGAAATTGGTGGCCCTGCAGCAGATAGCGGGTTGACCGGTCGCAAAATCATCGTAGATACCTATGGTGGCTACTGTGCTCACGGTGGTGGCGCATTTTCCGGTAAGGACTCCACAAAGGTGGACCGCTCCGCAGCATACATGGCAAGATACATTTGCAAAAATCTTGTTGCAAGTGGTCTTTGCGACAAAGTTCAATTGCAAGTTTCCTACGCAATTGGTCGCGCAAAGCCCGTTAGTATCGACATCAACACCTACGGCACAGGCAAGGTAACTGATGCGGTTATCTCCCAAATTGTTGCCGAAGAGTTCGATCTCCGTCCAAAGGCAATCATCAACCAATTTAGTTTGACACAACCAATTTTCCAAGCAACAGCAAGCTACGGCCACTTTGGTCGCAACGAATTCCCTTGGGAAAAACTTGACAAGGTAGATGACCTCAAAAAGTACTTGTAATTTGCACAGTAGTTTTTGATACGCAAAACATCTTGATATAAACTAAACACAAAATGGCCGATAAATCCGTCGGCCATTTTTATTTATTATATATTATTAACTAATTTCCCCCAACCACTTGAACAACCGCCCTTTGTTGTGTTATAATAAACTATAATGGTGTGATATGCGCACATCGACATTTGTATAAATGCACAACTGTGGAGTATATCGTGTTGAGTGTTGGTGCTGTTTTAGTAGAACAACCACCCACGCGAAATCCTACAAAACCATCTTGGTGGAAGGGTTGCTGGCAAACAACTTCCACTATTTGTGCAAAAAACTCACACCCAACGCATTGTTGTGCAAAACTATCAAAGGAAACAAAAATGGAACTCAAAGCAAAAGGCACCGTTGCAAGCATTGTTTATCGCAACGAGGAAAATGGTTATACTGTATTGGGACTTGATTGCACCGACGGAGGACATCTTACCTGCGTTGGCACTTTCCCCACGCTCAGTATCGGTGCAATTTTGACAGTTGAGGGCAAACTTTCCGTGCACAACAAGTATGGCGAGCAGTTGGCAGTAACGTCCTACAAAATTACCGATCCAACGGGCAAGGATGGTATCATCAAGTACCTTTCTAGCGGACTAATAAAGGGTGTGGGAGAAGTTACCGCCAAAAACATCTACGACAAGTTTGGCGACGACACATTTGCCGTTATCGAAAACAACCCAATGTTGCTTGCCAAGGTAAAGGGTATTTCCACCAAAAAGGCAATGGACATTGCCAATGCCGTTGCCGAACTAAAAGTGATGCAAGAGCAACTGATGTTTTTGCAAAGCTACGGCATCACAACCAATTTGTCACTAAAAATCTACAACATCTACAAGGAGCAAACCAAAGCGGTGGTGCTTGCCAACCCCTACAAGTTGATTGACGACATCGACGGTGTTGGTTTTGTAACTGCCGATAAAATTGCTCAAAGTGTGGGAATTGAGCCCATCAGCGAATTTCGTGTGCGCGCATCAATGGTGTACTTGCTAAAAGAAAGTGCCGACAAGGCAGGCAACACCTACCTTGTGTTTGACGAACTTGTGGAAAACTGCTCGCAACTGATTGACGTGGACTTGACACAGCACGGTCAACTTGTGGAAGACACGCTTACAAAACTTGTGCTCGAGCCAGCCGTAAAGGTGTTCGAAGTGGAAGGCAAGCGCTGTGTTTCACTAGTGAAGTACTTCAAGTTGGAAAGGGCCATTGCATCCAAACTTATAGCGTTGAATGCCGATGCAAAGCGCATCATGATGGATGCCGATAGTTTGATTGCCCAATTCGAAAAGGTAAACAACTTCACTTTCCACCCAAGCCAATTGGGTGCGGTAAAGTCGGCGCTTGTAAATGGCGTAACCGTCATCACAGGTGGACCTGGTACAGGCAAAACCACAATCATCAAGTGCATTGCACAAATTTTGACCAATCACGGACTAAAACTTGAACTTTGTGCGCCAACAGGACGCGCGGCAAAACGCCTTGCGCAATCCACCGGCTACGACGCCAAAACAATACACCGTATGCTTTGTTTTGAGCCACAAGGGGACAAAATGTCCTTCAAGTTCAACCGCTACAACCCACTCCCTTGCGACGTAGTTATTGTGGACGAACTTTCCATGGTGGACGTATCTGTTATGTACGCGCTACTTTCCGCATTGGAAAAGGGCACACGTATTGTGCTTGTTGGCGACAAGGACCAACTTCCAAGCGTGGGCGCAGGAAACGTCCTTGCGGACGTAATCCATAGCGGAGTTATTGAAATACGTTACCTAACACACATCTATCGTCAATCGCAAGATAGTTTGATTGTATCCAATGCGCACCTAATCAACAAGTGCCAAATGCCGGAAATCAACAACAAGAGCAAGGACTTTTTCTTTAGCAGTATGAGTGATTTCCAACAAGTTGCAGATACCGTTGTACAAATGGTAACGACCCGCTTGCCTAACTTTACGGGATTGCCCGCAAGCGAAATCCAAGTGCTTGGCGCATTGAAGAGTGGTGTTGCCGGTGTGGAAAACTTGAACAAACTTTTGCAAGAACAACTCAACCCACGTGTCTACGGAAAAAACGAGTACGTGGTGGGCAAAAACATCTTCCGCGTTGGGGACAAGGTTATGCAAACCGTCAACAACTACGACTTGCCTTACGTTGCGAAAAACGACAAAGGGGAGCTGGAAGACGGCCAAGGTGTGTTCAATGGCGACATTGGTGTTATCACCTCCATAAGCCGTGCGGATGGTAACATGTTTGTGTTGTTTGACGACAACCGCCTTGCAACCTACACCGAGCACGACCTCGATAACCTTCAACTTGCCTACGCTATCACAATCCACAAGAGTCAAGGTAGCGAATTTCCCGTTGTTGTGGTGCCACTTGTAAATGGTCCACCAACAATTATCAACAAAAACTTGCTATATACGGCAATTACTCGTGCCAAAAAGATGGTAGTGTTGGTAGGTAGCAAAAAGATTTTGGCGTTGATGGTTCACAACAACTACATCGCAGCACGTACCACCAACCTTTGCAGATTTTTGCAGGAGGAAAACGCCGTGCATCTACGATACTTTGGTAGCAAAAAGCAAACTCCAACGGACGACGATTTTATCATCGACTAGCATATTTATAAATGTGTATATGTTCAAAAACTGAACACGTATCCCCAAAAAATTGCTACTGTAGGCGCTTTTAACTTCAAAAAACAATGTGCTTACATGTAGTAAGGGCGACGTAAAATCCTCCGCATTGTGATAGACGAATATTGCAAAAAGGATTTTTAGTGTTTGCACTAAAATTGTTAACTACAAATCAACAACTTTTACAAATGAAATTTTTGCAAGCATTGGGCAAGGTTTTTAGGAACTTGTTTGCCCCAACAAACTTCAAATGCCTAAACTGTGGGCGCGACGTGTTTGACGACACCGGCTTTTGTCCCGATTGCACAAAACTGTTGCCCTTCAACAACGGAAAAACCTGTCCAAGGTGTGGCGTGGGTATTGATGGCGAGGAAACCTACTGCGGTCATTGCGCCTTTGAAAAGGTGCATTTCGACAAGGCCTACTCGGCATTTCACTACGATGGCATCATCAAAAAGGCCATCATCAAAATGAAGTTTCACAACTTGGGTAGTTATGCAAATACCCTTGCCTACTACCTTGTGTATCTTGCAAACAAACATCAACTAAATTTTGACATGGTAACATTTGCGCCTATGAGCAAAAAGGCAAGGCGCGTGCGAAGGTACAACCAAGCGGAACTGCTTGCCAAATCCTTTTGCGAAATTTTGGGCATTGCTCCGCCCGTTAGCACACTTGTCAAAATCAAGGAAACAACCCCACAGGAGCGCCTCACAAGAAGCGAACGCAAGCAAAATCTTGTTGGCGCCTACAAAATTGATGCCGATGTTAAGGGCAAAGTTGTGCTTGTCATCGACGACGTAAAAACTACCGGCTCCACTTTGAACGAATGTGCCAAAGTGCTAAAGCGTGCCGGTGCAACTGCTGTCATTTGTTTGACAGTAGCATCCCGAAAGGAAAAAATTCCCTTTGAATTGGAGGACAACCAATGAGAGATATCTACGGTGGCGCAAATGCCCGCCAAGTTAAAAAACTAGCAAAGATTGCCAAACTTGTAGAGGACAAAGAGCAACTTTACTTGCAAATGTCCGATGATGAGCTTGCAAGCCAAACACAAATTTTGCGCAATAGATACCAAGCAGGCGAAACGCTCGATCAACTTTTGCCAGATGCTTTTGCTGTCTGCAGGGAAGCAAGCGCACGCGTGCTTGGTCAACGCCATTACCACGTGCAAATTTTGGGTGGTATTGCGCTCCACCAAGGACGCATTTGCCAAATGGCCACCGGCGAAGGTAAAACTTTGACGGAAACTTTGCCTGCCTACCTAAATGCGCTTGCCGGCAAGGGTGTACACATCATCACCGTCAACGAGTACCTTGCCACCCGCGACAAGGATTGGATGGGCAAAGTATTCAAGTTTTTGGGACTTACCGTTGGTGTAACTTTGGCGGAGCAAACGGACAGGGAAAAGCGCCTTGCCTATGCTTGCGACATCACCTACGGCACTAACAGCGAATTTGGTTTCGACTACCTTCGCGATAACATGGCAACTAAGCGCAGTCAATGTGTTCAACGCGAACTTAACTTTGTCATCATCGACGAAGTGGATAGTATTCTTATCGACGAAGCGCGCACGCCACTTATCATTTCCGGTCCAAGTGGCAAGTCTAGCACAATGTACGTAACTGCCAACAAGTTTGTTTGCACTTTGCAAAAGTCCACCAACACCGATGACGAAGGCAAAACGGAAAGTGAAGATATCGAGCCAAACGGCGACTACACAGTTGACCTCAAGGACAAAACCGTCCGCCTAACGGACAAGGGCGTTACCAAAGCGGAAAGATTTTTCAAGGTGGATAACCTTTCCGACCCAGATAACGTCGAACTTAACAACTACATCAACAATGCCCTTCGCGCCCACGGCCTTATGAAACGCGACGACGACTACATTGTTGAGCGTGGTGCAGTTATAATCATCGACTCCTTTACCGGTCGTAAGATGGAAGGCAGACGCTTTTCCAATGGCCTACACCAAGCAATCGAGGCCAAAGAGCACGTTACCATCAAGGAAGAAAACAAAACGCTTGCAACCATCACGTTGCAAAACTACTTCCGCCTTTACCACAAGCTTAGCGGTATGACAGGTACCGCCAAGACGGAAGAGGAGGAATTCAACACAATCTACAACGTGGACGTTGTTTGTATCCCAACCAACCTGCCACTTGTACGCGTGGACGAGCAAGACTACGTCTACACAACACGCGCAGGCAAAATGCGCGCCATCGTTAACAAAATCAAGGAACTTGCTTCCAAGGGGCAACCACTTTTGGTGGGTACAGTAACTGTGGAAAAGAGCGAAGAACTTTCCGCAATGCTATCTGCCGTTGGCGTAAAACACAACGTTTTGAACGCCAAAAACCACAAACGCGAGGCGGAAATTGTTGCCCAAGCAGGACGCCTTGGCGCAGTTACCATTGCAACCAACATGGCCGGCCGTGGTACGGACATTTTGCTAGGCGGTAATGCTGAGTTTTTGGCCAAGCAAGAGATGAAACGCCTTGGCTACGACGACGAGCAAATTGAAATTTCCACAAGTTTTGTCAAAGGCGACGCGCAAGTGACGGCACTTCAACAAAAGTTTGCCGAACTTGTTGCAAAGCACAAATCCGCAATCCAAGAGGAGCGCGACAAAGTTATTGCACTTGGTGGACTTTGCGTAATAGGCACCGAGCGCCACGAGTCACGCCGTATCGACGACCAACTTCGCGGTCGTGCAGGCCGTCAAGGCGACCCCGGTCGCAGTATGTTCTTTATTTCCGCCGAGGACGAAATGATCCGTATCTTTGCGGGGGATCGCATGCGCAACGTTCTTACTATGGTTGGTGCTGACGAGGACTTCCCAATTCAGCACAAAATTGTTTCCAACATCATCCAATCGGCACAAAAGCGCTTGGAGGGTTTGCATTTTAGCAGTCGTAAAAACGTTTTGCAGTTCGACGACGTCAACAACGCGCAACGCAAGGTTATCTACCGCGAGCGCAATGCCATCTTGGATGGTGGCGACGTCCACGACAAAATCTTGGCAATGGTGCCGGAGTATTCTCGTTTTGCCCTTGCCGAAGCGTGCGACTACAACGAAAACGTTTCTGCGTGGAACTTGGACAAACTCAACAAACACTTGGAAGTGTACGTGTTTGGCGAACCACCTTACGTTACTGAACAACTTGTTGCCGAGTGCCTTGAAAAGTGCTACGGCAATCGCAAACTAAAGCCTGCGCAACTTGTTTGCGACCACATCGCGCAACTTGTAATTGACCAACTCAACTTTAGATATAACGAGCAAGTGGATGTTACCGAATTGCCCTTTAACGAAGTGGAAAGATACTTTTTGCTCCGCATCATGGACAACCTTTGGATGGATCACATCGATGCGCTTGACGACCTACGCAAGGGCGTGGGCTTGCAAGCAATTGGCCAACACAAGCCCATCGACGTGTACAAAAAGGAAGCGTTCGACATGTACGACAAACTCAACGAGCAAATCCGCATCCAAACAATCCGCACGTTGCTCTTCAGTCGTGTGCGTGTGACAACAGTTAGTGTTGCACCTGCGCAAACGGATGAGCCCATTAACCCAAACAAGTCACTTAACAGACTTTGTCCCTGCGGAAGTGGCAAAAAGTACAAGCAATGTTGCTATCCAAAGGACCTTGCCGCCCAAGGTGGTGTAGCACCCGCGGACGAAACCCCAACGGAGCCCAAACCACTTACCAAGCAAGAGCAGTACGCCTTGAAGCGTCAACAACGCAAAGAGGCAAAGAACAAGGGCAAAAAACAATAACGTATCTGCGAAAAATGCACATTAGCGATGTGCCAAAATGCACATTAGTGATGTGCCAAAATGCACATTTGCGATATGCCAAAATGTGTATTTGCACACTTGTTGATATGCACAACTGCGCATTTGTTGATATGTAAACTTGTTGATATGTGCATTTGTGCACCTGAGTTAGCATCGCTGTGGATGGGTAAGGTTGTTTGCTCACCCCCAACACGGTAGGGTAAAATTACTTTTTACATGCTACCATCAACACTATCTAACTGCATAAATTACATTGTGGGGGACGACGTCCTCGGCATCCCGCAGTACGTCGCAGACACTTTGGTCACAATCAACCTAAATGGTACTCATTTCAAAATATAATACGAACAAACTATAATAGGTAAAAAATATGATTCAAATTGAAGACTTGAAACTAACCATCAAAGCATTGCAATCCAAACTTAGCATCATTGGCGAAAGTTTGAATATCCCCAAATTGACGGAAGAACTTGATGCTTTGAACGAGCAACAACACGCGCCCGACTTTTGGAACGACGTCAAAAATGCCCAACAAGTATCTCAACGCGCCAAAAACATCGAGTACAAAATTGAAAACTACAACAAACTGTGTGCAAGCCTTGCGGATGTTGCCGATTTGTTGGATATGGCTGGCGACGACGAAAGCATACTTGAAGAAAGCGCAAACGAACTAACAAACTTGGAAAAACAAATTTCCGAGTTGCACATCGCAACGCTACTTTCCGGCAAGTTCGACCAAAACAACGCCATTTTGACAATTCACGCTGGCGCAGGTGGAACGGAGGCGCAAGACTGGGTACAAATGCTTTACCGCATGTACACCAGATATGCCGAACGCCGTGGTTACAAAATTGAAGTGTTGGACTTTCTTGCAGGCGACGAAGCAGGCATCAAGTCGGTAACTTTCCAAGTCAACGGCCTCAATGCCTACGGCTACTTGAAGGCGGAAAAGGGCGTGCATCGTTTGGTGCGCATTTCCCCATTCGACTCGGCAAAGCGCCGTCAAACAAGTTTTGCCAGTTTGGAAGTTATGCCGGAGTTGCAACAAGATAACGACATTGTTATCGACCCAAAGGATCTCAAGGTGGATACCTACCGCAGTAGTGGCGCAGGCGGACAACACGTCAACAAAACGGAGTCGGCAATCCGCATCACACACATCCCAACGGGCATTGTGGTATCTTGTCAAACACAACGTAGCCAAATCCAAAATCGCGAGCAAGCAATGCTTATGCTCAAATCCAAACTTGCCGAACTAAAGGAACGCGAGCAAATGGAAGAGGCGCTTTCCATCAAGGGCGAAATCAAAAAGATCGAGTGGGGTAGCCAAATTAGATCCTACGTGTTCTGCCCATATACCCTTGTCAAGGACCACCGCACCGGATTTGAAAACTCCAACATTGTGGAAGTGATGGACGGCAACATCCAACCATTTATCGAGGACTACCTCAGCAAAGCGTTTTAGCAAAAAAACAACCACGTATCCCGCATTTTTTGTAAATTTTGTCGAAAAACACCCTACAAAACATACCCAAAAAATCAACTTGTTTTGATTGGTATTTTCCGCCAATCACATACAAAATTTTTGTAGTAAATGCATTGTCAAACTAACTAACAATGCTAGGGATCATTTCTGGTTAGTTAAGCATCAAAGTAAATATAGCAACAAAAAAACAGCACTCTTGTTTTTCCAAGAGTGCTGTTTTTACTTTTGAAGTAGGTTTTGCAAGTTTAGTTCATTCGCGCCAAGGTTTTTAGCAGTCGTGGACGGTTGTAACGTTGTATCAAGATGAACGGAATGTGCCAAAGTGCGTTTACAATTGTGATGATAAATCCGTACTTTTTCCAAATGCGCACGCAAACAATGCCGGATACCGCCCCTAAAAAGTGGTTGAACTCCGCCACGCAGGATTCCTTTACCAACGTTTGGATTTTCTCTTTGCCGGTGGAGTCAAGGCGTTTTTTGGGCATAAATCCGGGTATAATCTTGTTGATGATCACACTTGCATCGGGCAGTTTTGTCTTCCACTTGTGGATGCCAATCTTGCGGTAAACTTGTCCGTCACTTTCCCATTTGTGGGATTTGTAAGGAAAGTGATTTTCGCAAAACCAACTTCTTGGATAGATGCGCCCCAACAAAAATATCACGACGCCACATGTCATAAGATACAAAATACAATACAAAAATTCCATAGTTACCCCTTTTTCGTTTGTTGATATTCCGCTTGTTTTCAAGCTAGTGTGGTATATAGTACACCACAAAGCGTAAAGATTACTGAAAAAAATCCGTCATTTGACGTAAGCGGTGGTCTTTGTGATTTTAGTATACTACGTCAATTGTGCAAACTGAACATCACAATTAACTAAATGTGTTGAAATAAAGGATACCTATTGTGTTTGCCAACACAGACAACACCCCTGCAAAAACAACCACGTATCCCACATTTTTTGCAAATTTTGGCGAAATATGTGTACTACACAACAACTATTGCGTGCTAAAAATTGTACAAGGAATATAACTTTTGCTAAAAGCATTGCCATCCACAACCTAGGCAAATTGACAGATGACAAACAATCTATTACAACACCATTAACCTGTTTGAATTGTTTTTTGTTGGGTGCATTTCATAAATTTTGCAACAAAAAACAGCATTCTTATTTTACCAAGAGTGCTGTTTTTTAGTTGTTTGTTGATTTTTCCAAACTGTGTTTACTCAAAGTTGTGTTAGCATCGCGTTCGTTTGTGCGTTTGCTTGCATTTGGGCAAGTTCTGTTGCAATGCAAACAGTTTTCAACAGGTGCGCTAATTTCTATTGGGGGGGGGTAGCAGTCTTTTTCTTGAAGATTTGTTTGCGGAACAAAATCAAGTTGATTGCTACAAAGTACACAACGATGATGCCAAGTGTGATAACGGGCATATCGGGCGCGATGGATGCAATGATCATCATTGGGAAACCAAACACAATTGCTGGGAAGTTTTGGTAAACAAGGTTTTCCGCAGCGGGAGTTTTGAATTCGCCATCAAGTTCGCGTAGCAAAATGATACCTGTGCTTGCTGTGCCGGTAAGCATACCGTACATAGCCAAAAATTGTTCTTCGGTGTAGTTGGGGAAAAGTTTCTTTGCAACAAAGTGGTTGTAGAGGTAGGTTGCAAACAATCCCACAACGGAAAGTATCAAAATGATACCCCAGTACTCGGCAATGTAGTCAATGCGGATAACGGCAATGCCTGTAACAATCATGATGTCAAAGCAAAAGTTGCTTATGCGTGTTAGCAAAAAGTTGTTTGTGTATTGCTTTTGTAGCACTTTGCCCTTGTTGAGCAGTTTCAAAATTTCCTTGGCAACAACGGCAAGTAGCACACCGAAAAGGAAGTTCAAACCAAAAATTGTGGAACGGAGATTTTCACCAACAAATGAGCCAATCAACGCCATCAGTCCGTAGGATGCAAAGTACACAACCAAAACAAGTGCAATTTGCAACGTCAGTTTGTCCCAACTGCCACTCATGGGGCGCTCGTTAACGTTTTGAATTTCGTCGGAGGTAAACACTTCCGCGCTGTCGTTTTTTACAAGAATTTTGCCACGCTTTTTGAGGATGTTCAAGTGAACTGTGCCACCAATGCTTGCCGACAAAAATCCCATTGCAGCAATTGTCAAGCCAAAGTGCGCGCCACCGGTAAAGCCGTAGGTTTCTTCGTAGATGGTGCCGTAGTTTAGGGCTTGTCCTGTGCCTTGGCCAAAACCAAATGGCAAAATTACGCCCGCCGCTGGGAAGATTTTTGGAACAATCAAGGATGCAACAATTGTGATGGCAAGTCCCAGCACACCTTGCAAAAGGTAGGTGGAAACTGTTGTCAAGCCGGTGTTGAACACTTCGGTAGTGCGTTCCTTGGTAACCTTTTTTTCGGTGGTAACAAGTGTCGATGCAATAAATCCCAACGCCAACATGTGGTATGTGATGATTTCCAAAACTTGTGAGCCCTTTCCACCAAAAAACTTGGTGTCGAACATAACGTCGCCCGTTATGTAGAAGTAGGTTGTTGCAATCACAAGCAAAAGTATTCCGCCCAAAACGGACGTTGGTATTAGTGATTTTCTCAAAAATGGCAATGCTTTTTTAAGCAGGCTTGCAATAATCAACGATGCAAACACAACTGCCAGCAGGGCAATCAGTCCCCACGTGCTAGATTCCCAAAAATGTACCATTGTTAGCCTCCTGTATATTTTTGTAGCGGTAGTAGATGTTCATGTATTTCAAGGCGTTGTAGCGCTTGTTACCCTTTACTTGGTAAGTTTTGCCATTGGCGTGGAAGTTTAGTTTGTTTTTGCCCATAACTGCCATACCTGTGATTTGCTCGTATGTAAAGGAGTAATGTTTCTTTTTTGTGGAAAACTCAATTCTGTCGTGATACATTGCCATCGTGGCCTTTTTGCAAAGCACTTTTTTGCGCTTGCCAACGATAACTTGGCGCAACGTAACAACGTCGGTGTACAAAGGCTTGTCCTCGGTTGGGGCCAAAGTGAGATTGTTAACAAAGTCGCATTGATAGTCGTACCACTTGCCGATATTCTCGAAGGGCCACTCGCCAACGATTGGTCTAAGCGCTAGGTCTTGGCCGTACTCTACAGTAGTGCCACACTTGGTGCAGGTAAAGTTGGATTTGTTGCTCACAAAGGTGGTAAGCCCGCAATGTGGGCAAACGTACATCGCCCTTTCGATGTACTCAGCAGGGCGTTTGCTTTTGAACAGACGTCCGCAAGTGCAGTCGTCCACGTACAACGTGTCGCAAATTGCTTGGTAAAGTTGTTCGTCCGTCCAACTTTTGTACTCGTCATAGTTTAGCACCTTGTTTACGGCAATTTTGCATTTACCGCGTCTAAGTCCGTTGCTCCAACGTGGCTGGACGCCAAAGCCCCCTTCTTGACGCACAAGGGCAATGGGCAGTTTCAAAAACTTTGCCAATTTTGCCACCGCAGGCTTGATGTAGCCTGTCTTTCCGCTATAAGTGCGGTTACCTTCGGGGTAGACGATGATGGAGCCACCCTCTTTTGCCACCCTTGCGCATGCCTTGATAACGCCAAAGTCCATTGTTCCCTTTTGGATGGGGATGGGATTGATGGTGTGCCTGATGATGCCACCAATCAGTTTGTTGGAAAGTAGGTCCTCGGTGCAAACAAAGTAGATGTTGCCCTTGAACATCCTTGACAAAAAGAATTGGTCAAAGGGTGTTTGGTGGTTGCATAGCACAAGGTATTGCCCCTTGTTATCTTCAAATGGGACAATTTCCACGTTGTAACTGTGGTCAATGATGGGGCGAAGCAGTCCGTTTGCAAAGTTCCACCATCTTCTGTGACGTGGTTTTATCCACGTGTTTTTCTTGTTTTGTTTTGCCATATATCCAATAATACATTCTCAAGCATAAATATTGCTGAAAACTTCCGTCTTTTTGCACAAAACACTTAACTTTTGTTAAATGAAATGTTATATCGGGTATATTTTAGTTGTTATTGGCAAAATTGGCAAGCATTTTTTCTAAAAACATATTGATAAATATGGCAAAATGTAGTATAGTTAATGTGTAAAAGTATAGTTATCTTGATATAACTTTGCTAATTATATGACGAAAAACGAGGTGAATACTATGCCAGCTTGGCTTAAAGACGCTATTTTTTACGAGATTTACCCACAATCTTTTTACGACTCTAACGGCGATGGTATCGGCGACATCAACGGTATCACACAAAAACTTGACTACGTAAAGTCGCTTGGATTCAATGCCATTTGGCTGAACCCATGTTTCCTTTCCCCATTTATGGATGCCGGCTACGACGTTGCCGACTACAAGGCTGTTGCCCCAAGATACGGCACCAACGAAGATCTTTACAATCTGTTTAGCGAAGCGCACAAGCGCGGTATGCACGTCATTTTGGATTTGGTTCCCGGCCACACAAGTGACGAGCACGATTGGTTTGTAAACAGCAAAACTGCCGAAGGCTCCGAGCACAACGATACCTACATTTGGACAAAGTCCGTTTGGGACAGACCCGAGGGCTTTTCTTGGGTGGCAGGCTTGGCAGAGCGCGATGGTAGTTATCTCATCAACTTTTTCAATAGTCAACCAGCATTGAACTACGGTTTTGCCGATGTGACCGATCCATCTTGGCAAATGCCTTACACACACCCAATCTGTCAAGCCAACTTCGACCGTATGTTGGACGTTATGCGCTTTTGGTTGGATCGTGGTTGCGATGGTTTCCGTGTGGACATGGCCGACTCGTTGGTAAAGAACGACCGCGGTAAGCGCGCAACAGCAAGCCTGTGGCACAAAGCACGCCGTATGTTGGACAAGGACTACCCCGAAGCGGTGCTTGTTTCCGAGTGGTGCAATGCTAACCGTGCAATCAACCTTGCTGGATTCCATTGCGACTTTGTGTTGTGTCACCCCGGCACAATCAACCAACTTGGTTTTAGAAACAAAGTTGATGGCGAAAACAAGAGTTACTTCTGCAAGACTGCGCATCAATCGGCAGAACACATGTTGGAAAGATACCTAAACGACTACCAAGTTTCTAAGGGCAATGGCTACATGAGCATCATCTCCGGTAACCACGACAACGAACGTATCAGTTGGACTTTGGACGAAAGCGAACTGCGCCTTGCGTACACGTTTATCTTTACCATGCCCGGTGTGCCATTTATGTACTACGGCGACGAAATCGGCATGAAGTACCTTCCACAAAAATCCAAGGAGGGTGGCTACCACCGCACAGGTTCTCGAACCCCAATGCAATGGGACAAAAACGCAATCAACTTGGGCTTTAGCACGGCGGACGTTTTGGAATTGTACTTGGACGTTGACCGTAGCGAAAATGCCCCAACTGTAAGCGAGCAAATTGATGATCCAGACTCCCTTTTGAACTTTGTTCGCTCTTTGACACAACTGCGTCACGACAACGAGGACTTGCAAGCAGATGCCGAGTTCGAAGTGCTTGTTTGCGACCTTAGTGGTGTACTTTGCTACCGTCGTGGCAACCTTGCTGTGGCAATCAACCCAACTGCTGTAACACAAATGATGCACATGAACATTGGCGAAAAGATCTTTGAAGTGGGCTTTGCAACAAACCAAGGACAAATTGCTCTTTTGGAACCACAAACAGCAGTAGTTTTCAAACTTAAGTAGTGCAGTTTTTGCACCACGTATCCCCAAAAAATACACAATTTACGCAAAAAATTGACGGTGCAAAACACCGTCAATGCGCAAACATTTACTACAACAAAACATTCGTTGAACACAAGGAGTTTTTTCAACGAAAAAGGTAGGTAAACATGACTAAACCAATAGTAGCTTTGATCTACGACTTTGATAACACCCTTTCCACACGCGATATGCAAGAGTTCACCTTTATCCCTGCGCTGGGCATGGAAGCAGGCGAGTTTTGGGATGCTTGTGGCGATTTTGCCCACGACCACGAAGTGGACAGCATCCTTACATACATGTACCTGATGGCAAAAATGGCGCGCGAAAAGAACATCCCCTTGACACGCGAAGCGCTTATGGAAATGGGCAAGGAAGTAGAGTTTTTTGACGGCGTTACCGATTGGTTCGAACGCATCAACGCCTATGGCGAAAAGAAAGGTGTGGAAATCCGTCACTATATCATCTCCTGCGGTCTTAAATCCATGATCGAGGGTTGCTCGATAGCGCATCATTTCCACAACATCTTTGCTTGCGACTATCTCTACGACGAAGAGGGCAACGTTTTGTGGCCACGCGAAGCAATTGACTACACAACCAAAACGCAATACTTGTACCGCATCAACAAGGGTGTTGAAGACATTGGCGACGACAAGAAACTGAACATGTACATGGCGCGTGACGAGCGCGTGGTGCCATTCCAACACATGATTTACTTTGGCGATGGACTTACAGACGTACCCAGTATGAAACTGATTCGCTCTCGTGGTGGCTACGCAGTAGGCGTGTACCGCAAACCATCGGACGCGGAGTACCTTGTAAACGAGCAACGTGTGGACTTGTACCTCAAGGGGGACTACACCGCCGGCTCCAAAATGGAGCGCTCGGTAAAGGCAATCATCAACAAGATTGCAGCGCAACTTCGTTTTGACGAACTTGCAAGCAAGTCCCGCGAGGTTGTAACAGACAACGACTAACAAAACTATCAAATTTGCAAAAAAACGACACCACGTGTCGTTTTTTCTGTTGCCTTTTTGCTGTGATATTGCCAATGTATGCATAATTGTTGATATGCCCAAATGCACATTTATCAATGCGATAGTGTGTTTTTTTGTGTAACTTTGTGCTAATGCCATTGGGTGCAAACCAACTCTTTTATTGATGTATTGATTTGTCTTATACAAAAATAAAAAATATTTATGCGCGTACGCGTAAAAAAGGTGTGTCACATTATTGCAAATTTATAGCAAATGTGCTAAAATACCTAATTAGGAAAACCCTATTTCTAATATCAAAACGGAGGTGTATTCTTTATGAAGACATTCAAAGGTGGTCGTCATATCCCAGATAACAAACATCTTACGGAAAATGTTGCTATCGAATTGATGCCCATCGTACCAGACTACTACGTTTGCCTTTCTCAACACATTGGCAAGCCTGCAAGTTTGTGTGTAGAAATTGGCGATACAGTTTGCGAAGGTCAACTGATTGCCAAAGCAGATGGATTTATTTCTGCTAACATCCACTCACCTGTATGCGGAACCATTGTGGAAGTGGTAAAACGTAAAAACGCTCAAGGTCGCGTTGTAGACTACGTTCACATCAAGTCTAACGGCGATCAAACTGTTCAAACCCTCGAGCCACTTGCAAACCCAACAAGAGAACAAATTGTTGAGCGCATTGCCCAAGCAGGTATCGTTGGTATGGGCGGTGCAGGTTTCCCAACAGCAGTAAAGGTTCAACCCAAGGACCCAGTTGACACTTTGATTATCAATGCTGCCGAGTGCGAACCATACCTCAACTGCGACAATCGCATCATGATTGAACGCACCAAGGAGTTTGTTGAAGGTGTTCGTTTGCTTGCAACAGCGTGCGGTGTTCAAAACGTGTACATCGGCATCGAGGAAAACAAGCCCGAGGCCTACGCAGCTTTGGTTGCGCTTGACGGTGTTGTTACCGAAAAGGGCCCAATCACTCCTGGCGACATTGTTGTTGTAAACCTCAAGGCAAAGTACCCCCAAGGTGCGGAAAAAACACTTATCTACGCTTGCACAAAACGCAAGGTTCCAACAGGCGGTTTGCCTGCAGCAGTTGGTTGCATTGTTAACAACGTTGCAACAGCCTACGCAGTTTGGGATGCAGTAGTTAACGGTCGTCCGCTTTACAAACGCGTTATGACGTTGTCCGGTCGCGGTATCCGTCGCCCAATGAACATCGAAGTTCGCGTTGGTACACCTCTTGCATCTATCGTGGAAATGTGCGACAACATCACCGACGACACAGTAAAACTTGTTATGGGTGGCCCAATGATGGGCTTTACGTTGGCTGACCTCGACGTTACCACAACAAAAACAGACAGCGGTTTCTTGGCGTTGACGGACAAGGAAGCATCCACATTGCTCCCAACACCATGTATCCGTTGCGGTCGTTGTGTGGATATTTGCCCAATGCAACTCACTCCACTTATGATCGACTTCTACGCAACAGTTGGCGACTTCAAAAATGCCTTGAAATACGGCGCTATGAACTGCTTTGAGTGTGGTTCTTGCGCATACGTTTGCCCAGCAAAACGTCCACTTGTTCAAAGCATTCGTCTTACAAAAGCAAAAGCAAAGGAGATAAAGTAATATGAAATACGTAAATTCTGGTTCTCCTCAAATTCGTGATAACACAAGCACAAAGCGCATCATGATTGACGTTTGTATCGCTTTGTTGCCCGCTACAATTGTTGGTATCGTGCTTTTGGGTTTGATGAGCCCACAATACGGTATCCAATCTGCAATCTTGATGGTAATTTCCGTACTGTCCGCAGTTGCAAGTGAGTTTGTGTTCAAACTTGTAACAAAAGTGCCTTTCAAACAAATTCTCAATGAGTTCGACTTTACATCCGTTGTAACAGGTATGCTCGTTGGTATGAACTTGTACCAAAACTCCAAGTGGTATGCAGCAGTGCTTTGTAGCGTGTTTGCTATCGTTGTAGTAAAGATGTTGTTTGGTGGCACAGGTAAAAACATCGTTAACCCAGCAATCGCAGGTCGTATCTTTGGTTACATTTCCTTTGGTGCAGGCTTTGGTGGCACAATGGGACTTGACAAAGTTCACTTCTCCCCAATCTCCTACGGTTCTGTAGCAGCAGGCGCAACTCCATTGCAAGCAGTTTTGGGCGATGCAAAATGCACACTCAACAACCTCGACTTGTTCCTTGGTACTGGTGTAACTGGCTGTATCGGCGAAATCAGCAAGGTGGCTTTGCTCCTTGGTGGTGTTTACCTTGTTTGCCGTGGCGTGCTCAACTTCCGTTGGCCACTTGTTTACATTGCTTTGACAGGTGTTACAACAGTTGTTATTGAGCTTATCGGTGGTGCAGGCTTTGCTGTAGCGCTTGACAAATTCTTGCCATCCATTTTGAGTGGCGGTTTGTTCCTTGGTGCAATCTTCATGGCTACCGACTACGTAACAGCGCCAGTAACAAAACTTGGCAAGTACATCTACTTTGCACTTTTGGGTATCGTAACAGCAGTTTTGCGTGATGCTGTTGGTGCGGAAGTAGTGTCCTTCGTGATTCTTCTTGGTAACTTGATTGTTCCATTGATTGATGGCTACATCGTTCGTCGTCCATTTGGTTACCACAAACCAGCAAAGGAGGGAAAGTAATATGAGTAAATCTAGTAGCTTTGTAACCTCTTTGAAAACAATCTCCGTTTTGCTAATTATCTGCATTGTTTGTGGCGCTTTGCTTGCTCTTTGCAACGATTTGTTCTACATCGACGAAGAAACAAAGTTCAACCGTGCAATGCAAAAAGTTTACCCCGAGTTCGAGCGTGACACAAGTGTGTCCGAAACACCACTTGCCGAGTTCAAAGATTTGGCTGGAGCAGGTAGTGTTTCCAAAGTTTATCGTTCCAAAGACGGTGCTTACATTTTGGAGGCAACAGGTGTTGGCGGTTACCCCGATGGCTCTGGTACAGTAACAATGTACGTTGTTGTTGGTGGCGAAACACCAAACGTCGAAATCAAATCGGTACTTATCACTGGTAACACAAAGCAATCTTGGATTGCTAACATCACACAAAAGAACATCGACAAAGCTTACGTTGGCAAAAACATCAAAGATGTTGCTTCTCTCCAAATGGGTAACGACTACAAATGGGGTGGCGCAACAATGGCAAGCACAGCAATTATGAATGCTATCAAGTCTGCCGTTAACTACTGCGTAACAGCTTTGAAACTTGTTTCCACTCCGGAAAGTGAAGCGCGCGATGCAGCAGTTGCATTGCTCGAAGGCTACACATTGACAACAGTAGTGGACGATGCGTACACAACCGCAGTTGGCGCAAACTTCTACTTTACTGGCACAAAAGATGGTGCTGACGACGTTGACGTTTACGTATTTGGCGACAAGGAAAGCGGACATCAAATCGTAGCATTGAAGGCTGGCCTTACTCACGCTGACCGTATGCTCGACACAGCAATCGTTGCTAAATCCGAAGGTATCGACAACGCACTTGTTCAATCTGCACAAGGTTTGTCCCATATCGAAAGTCAAATCCGCGCACTTGCTCCAAGCTTTACTTATGACGTTGCTGGCGACCTCAGTCAATACGCAACACACAGCGATTTTGCCGACACTCAAATTACAAGTGCATACGTCTGCAACGATGGTACACTTGCAATTGTTGCCGAGTCTACAGTTGGTGTTTTCGAGGATTACACACCAGGCAAACTTACAATGATGGTCGTAATTGCTAATGGCAAGATTTCCGGCTTCAAGGTAATCAGCTACGGCGGTCACTCCTACTTTGATGGTTCTATAGGCAACAAGAATCCACAACTCTACGTTGGCTCTGCTATCGACGCAATCGAGTACGTAAAGGTTAGTGGTGCAACAGGTTCTGGTGTTGCATACTACAACATCATTGCACTTTCCGCATACTACGCACGTAGTATTTCAGCATAAAGGAGGTTAGGAAAATGAAACTTAAAAGATTCAAAGAAATAGCACTTGACGGTGTTGTTCGCCAAAATCCTACCTTCAAGTTGGTGCTTGGCACTTGCCCAACGTTGGGCTTGACAACTGCGGCAATCTCCTGCTTGGGCATGGGCGCAGCAGTAACGTTCGTTCTTATTTGCAGTAACGTGATCATTTCCCTTCTAAGAAACATCATCCCCGACAAAGTACGTATTCCAAGTTTTATCGTTATCATTGCTACGTTTGTAACACTCACACGTATGGTAATGGAAGCGTATCTCCCAGATTTGTACTCCAGTCTTGGTATTTTCCTTCCACTGATTGTTGTAAACTGCATCATCTTGGGCCGTGCGGAAAGTTTTGCAAGCCACAACCCAGTTGGCGAAAGCGCTCTTGACGGTTTGTTTATGGGACTTGGTTTTACTGTGGCAATCACACTTATGGGTATCGTTCGTGAGTTCTTGGGCAATGCATCCTTCATGGGCATTGAACTTTGGGACAAAAACGTGTTCTCCATCGGTTTCTTCTCAACAAGCGCAGGCGCATTTTTGACATACGGTTTGTTTATCGCTGGCTTTACAGCAATCCAAAACGCAATCGAAAGAAAAGCGCAAGCCAAAGCACTAAAGGCATAGGAGGACAAAAACATGTCAGGTATTCTTAGTATTATCATTGCGGCTTTGTTCTCGCAAAACTTTATTCTTGTAAAATTCTTGGGTATTTGCCCCTTCTTGGGCGTATCCAAAAAGGTGGATTCCGCCCTTGGTATGGGCTTGGCAGTAACAGCGGTAATGGTTATCACTTGCGTTGTAACCTACCCAATCTACACCTTTATTCTCCTCCCACTTGGACTTGAATACATGGAAATTTTGGTATTTATCCTTGTTATTGCGGCTCTTGTACAAATGTTGGAAATGCTCCTCAAAAAGTTCAGTCCAGGTTTGTACTCCGCAATGGGTGTGTACCTTCCATTGGTAACAACTAACTGCGCAATCCTTGGTATTGCCGAAAGCGTAATTGCTAAAGCTACTTCCGCCGAAAGTGCTGGATTTATCCTAAAGGATGGGTTCTTTATGCAATACTCCATGGGTACAGCGGCGCTTGCAGGTTTGTTCTACGGTCTTGGTTTTACCCTTGCAATCGTGTTGCTTGCTGGTATCCGCCAAAAGGTAGACAAACTCAACATCGCAAAACCTTTGCGTGGTTTCCCTATCACAATGATTGTTGCTTGCTTCATGGCAATGGCATTTTACGTGTTCACGTTGATTGGATAGGAGGCGCACTATGATTAACTTGTTTTTGATTGGTCAACCTATTCAATGGGGATCATTTGCAATCGTTGTAGGCATCATGGCTGCCGTTGCCCTTGTTTTGGGCGTGTGCATCATGCTTATTTCCAAACTTTGTTTCATCAAGGAAGACCCTCGCATCAAGGAAGTGGAAGGCTACCTTGCTGGCGCCAACTGCGGTGCTTGTGGCTACGCTGGCTGTGCCGACTTTGCCAAAGCATTGGTGGAAGGCAATGCCGATTTGTCCGCTTGTAGCGTAACAAGCGCTCACGGCAAGGCAGAAGTATCCAACATCTTGGGTATGTCCATCACAGGTCAAGAGCCAACTGTTGCAGTTGTATCTTGTGCCGGTGGTAACAAATGTCGCGACAAGTACGCTTACCAAGGCTACGGCGACTGCGTAAGCCAAAACATGCTTGCCGGTGGTCGTAAGGCATGCGACGTTGGTTGCATGGGTAGTGGTACTTGCGTTAATGCTTGCCCATACCACGCAGTAGAAGTGGAAGATGGTAAAGCATTTGTAAACACCGACCTTTGCAAGTCCTGCGGTCTTTGCATCAAGGCTTGTCCAAAGTCTTTGATCAAGCGCGTTCCCGTTTCCGCAAAGTACTACGTTGCTTGCTCTAGTCAATGCCGTGGTAAGGACGTTATGAATGCTTGTCAAGTGGGCTGTATTGCTTGTGGCAAGTGCCAACGTCTTTGTCCAAATGGCGCAATCATCTTGGTAAACAACGTACCAGTTATCGACTACTCCAAGTGCACAAACTGTGGTGCTTGTGCCGAAGGTTGCCCACGCAAGTGCATCAAACTTGTACACGACGAACCTAAAGCAAAGTAATTTGAATTAAACAAAGAGTCTGACGAATCAGTCAGGCTCTTTTTTTAAGGCTCGCTCACAAGGTATGGTTGCTTTTTGACGGCAAAGCGACTGCACAATCTCCCATATTTTGCTCAGTTACAGACGTTCCACGTATGCGCCTTCGCAACAATATGGTTCTTGCTTGCGCTTTATACGTCAAACCGCCTAACGGCTAACCAACCATCCCTTGTTCACTCGCCTCGCTCTTCCCAATGTGTGGTTGCTTTGGTGTTGCAAGGGGCTGTTGTTTGTGGTTTTTTTAACAAACAATTCTCTTTTGGCAATAAATTTACTATTTCAATCATTATCAAAGCACTATGCAAAATTGACAAATTGTGCTAAAATATAACAAACAACCCTGTGGGAGGTACAACCATGTACAAGTTTTTTGCATATCTCAATCGTATGAAGTACATCAATCGTTGGTCGCTTATGCGTTCCACCGTTACGGAAAACATCATGGAGCACAGTCAACAAGTGGCGGTGATTGCCCACGCGTTGGCAATGATATCCAACACCTACTTTGGTGGCAATTTGGACGCCAATTCCATTGCCGTGAAGGCAATTTTTCACGAAACGAGCGAAGTTATCACAGGCGACCTTCCCACACCAATCAAGTACTTCAACGACGAAATTCGCACCTCCTACAAGGCATTGGAACGCTACTCCAACGAGCGTCTTTTGGGCTTTCTTCCAAGCGAACTTTCAGCAAAGTACGCTACAATCATCAATGCAGACAAGGACGAAGAGTACAAGTACGTTAAGTATGCCGACAAAATTTGCGCATATCTAAAGTGCGTAGACGAACTAAACATGGGCAACTCCGACTTTACTTCCGCAAAAAAGACACTCCGCAAGGAAATTGACGACTTCGACAGCCAAGAAGTGAACTACTTTATGGAAAACTTTGTCGACGCGTTTAGTTTGACATTGGACGAATTGCAATCATGATTGTTTTTGACAAGGTAACTTACAAATACCACTACGAGCAATTTGAACTTTTCAAGCAACTCAGTTTTACTCTCAAAGATGGTGTCAACACTATACTTTGTGGCGAGCAGGGTGGCAAAAGTTCCATTTGCAAACTTTTGTGTAACCAAATTGCTCCACAAAGTGGCAACATCACAATTTGTGGCATACAATGCAATGCGCAAGTTGATAACGGCGTGTTGTGGCTACCGCAAAATCCCGCGTTTTTTGAGACACGTGGTGTGATTTTTAACATTGCATATCCCCTTAAGGTGCGCAAAGTTGCCAAATTGCAACGAGATATCATCGCAAAGCAACTTGCCGAACAATTTGGATTGATGGCGGACGTCAAGGCCAAAAAACTCTCACAGGAGCAAAGGCGCTGTCTTGCACTTGCGCGCGGTCTAGCTGTGGAACGCAAAGTGGTGCTTTTTGACGACTTTTTTACAAACGAACAACAACTACAACAAACGTTGGAACTTTTTCCCGATGCAATCAAGGTTATTTTGACAAGCAACGCATCCCTTGCGACGGGCCACACGGTGGTAATTGACTGTGGCGCGTGCATCTATCAAGGGGATGCGGAGGGGGCACAACAAGCCTGCCAAGGGATAGTTTCCATAACAAAGGAGTAACAATGGATAACAGAGATATTTTTGATGAGGAATTTGATCGACTAAATCTCAATCAAGGCGAAGAGTCAACTCAACAAAGTCAATTCGACAGTTGGTCTGGCGCCTACAACGTCTACCAACAGCCCGAGCCAAAGCGCCAAAACAAGCCCTTCAAAATTGTGTTTACTGCCATTTTGATGGTGGTGTGCATTGCCCTTGGTTGGGTGCTTGCGGTAATCACAAACGACAAGCCCATCGAAGACGAGCGTCAAGAAATTTTGAACGAAGTTTTCGACTACATGGACTACAACTTCTATCAAGAAATTTCCGAAGAGGAGTGGCAACTGGCAGTTGAGCAAGCAGGCTCCGCTTTGATGCAATATGCTGGCGACCAATTCAGCTTTTTGATGTCGCCACAAACCTACTACGACTACATGAACGACGTTGGTAGCATTTTGACGGCGGCAAGTAGCATGGACGAATTGTTTGGTATGACCTACCAAATGGAAACAAAAGGTATGCTTGTTACCGACGTCATGCCCGACTCGGCTTCCTACGGCTGGCTACATCCTGGCGACTTGATTGTAAAGATGTCCAACATCAAGGAGTACATCCCCATTTTGGATGCAAATGGCAATTTGCAACACGAGGAAGATGGTTCTTTGAAGGTTAGACGAAACTCCAACAAAGAGCCAATTCTCAACAGCGTTGCAAGTGATTTCGTTCTAGAAGGACTAAATGCAACCCAAGCAGGTTTGTACTTGCAATTTGTCTACTCGGCAGATTTTTACGTGTTGCGCAATGGTTCGATATACGTTGGCACACTAACAAGAAACAAGGTTGGTATTCCCTACGACGAAAAGAATATCGATCCAAACAAGCGCTACGACTTCAAGTTTGTGGAGTACTACATCAGCGACAGCGTCAACAACATTTCCACCACTCCACAAAATGGTGCCGCAACAAGCACGTTTGATGCACGTGGTCTAGGCAATATTCCAGCAAAAACCGCCTACATCCATCTAAAGCAGTTTGATATGCTAACTGCAAATGGCGTTAACAAAGCAGCAAGTTGCGATCAGGAAATCAGGACCGTATTGGAAATGTTCGAAAAGAGCAACTGCGAACGTCTTGTTTTGGACCTCAAAGGCAACCCAGGTGGCTACGTTCACTTGGCAGTTAACATTGCTGGAATGCTAATTCATCCAAACAACTTGACGGAGATTCAAAGAGCGAAAGTGGAGTTGGGTTCAGCAAACTCCCCCAAGTACCTTGTAACAAAACTTGTTGACCGTCAAGGTCGCAGTAGTGACTACACAATTACAAGCACCTACTACAACTACTTCCCACAAGAGGAACTTGCCAACAACAAAAAACGCATCATCGTTTGGACTGATGGCGGTAGCGCAAGCGCAAGCGAACTTTTGACAGGCACACTTTTGGACTACGGCACAGCTGTGCACATGGGTACAAATACCTATGGCAAAGGCATTGCTCAAACCATCGAGGGACTAAACATCACAGGCAAGTACGTGGATATCAACGGTGCCACTCAAAACGATGGCAAATGGGCCGTTTACTACACGTTTGCAAGCTACTACTCTCCTTTGGGTACAAACATCCAAGGCATTGGCTACGCTCCATCAAAGGCGTACCAAGCGTCCGGCTACAACGATTTGTGGACACTTGCCAAAGGCTATTGGGGAGTGTAGCGCGGTCTTGCGCAAACAAGATTGATTGCGTGGCAAAACCAATTTAAGCAGAGCTGTGTTGGAACTAAAATACAACTCAGATAGTTGATGCTAAACTACATCTAAAATGCAAAAAGACGGACACGTGTCCGTCTTTTTTGATATTTTTGTGACTTGACTTTGACCTTTTGCAACTCATTTTGCCAAGTACCAGTTGTCGTAAAAGTAGCACAACTTGTGCTTTATTTCCGCCGTGGCGATGGTGTCGATGGGAGCAAAAAACTGTTTTGCTCGCTCGCTGGGGCTGGGGAAGGTGTACCCTTCGTCGTTTTGATAGTCTTGTGGTTGTGTGGGGCTCTCAGGCGTTTGCCGTGCGGAAAAACCACTCCCTTGCGCATGGTTTGTTTGTTGAGCAAATTGTCCATATTGTGGCCTTTCCATCCCCTGTGATGGGTTTGCTTGTGGTGCAAACTGTGGCGAGGGTGTTCCTCCCCATGGCTGGGTTGTCGCGTGCGCATTAAACTGCCCACTGTATGTAGATGGTATTGGCGTTTCTGGCGCGGATGGCGGTGGTTGTGGTGTGGGCGGTGTTTGTGGTGCTGTTTGCGGTTGTGTGGAGCCAGTTGACGTATCGCCATTGTCGCCCCCAAACAAGTTTTGCGCAAAACTCATCACCGTGGGGTTGGTCATCATTTGGAAAATCGCCCCAGTTTTGTCTTCACTTGTGGCAGTTGGCGAGGATAGTTTTGTAACTCCGTCCAAAATTCCCCTTGTATCATCGTTCAAAAAGGGCGCTATGTCTTGAATTTTTGGGGCAGATTTGGTGTTGTTGGACAAAAGTTGCCACGCCAAAAGCAGTAGTATTGCAGTAGACCAGTTCAATTTTCGCTCCTTTTTGCAAGTTTTGTTGATGTGTGCAAAATTTACCAATCGCGTTGGTAATTATTACATTATATGCGGAATATATTTTACAGTGACTACATTTTTTTAGGAGATGACTATGGACGATCCACGCAATATTTTTGTAAGCCAACGGCAAGGATATCAGCAAGCAACTCAACAACCGCCCCAACCGACACAACCGCAACAAGGTGGTGGCGCACAGGGTAAGGGTGGTGCAACGGCAGGGGAGACCACCGACAGCCAAAAGCCAATCAATACGCAAGCGCAGTACGAACAACGCGTTGCGGAAATGAAACGCCTTGCGGAAAAGTACCAACGCGAAGGGGAAGGGCAACTTGTCAAGGACATTTTGAATACCGTCATCGAGCAAAAGGCAAAGGGACAACTTACTAACGACCAACTTGTTGCATTTGCCAAGCGTGTTTCCCCAATGCTAAATGCCGACCAACGAGAGCGACTAAATCAACTTGTGGAGCAACTCATCAAACTGTGATGTGGTGTAGAAAAGCAGATTTTTTCGCACAACGACTGCCCTAGATTGCTAGTGAGCAAGATACATTTTGCTTACCGTCGCGCAAAGAAAAAACATCAAAAAAACAACCACGTATCGGCAAAAAATGCGCAAAAATGCAGGATTTTCGATGGAAAAATCGTACAGTTTTTTGTAAAAACAAACAAATCTTTGTGCCAGATTGTGCAGGTTTGTTGGAATACCATCCCAGTTTTAGCAAAAAGCAACACGAGCATTTTGTAAAATTTGCAGATAAACAAACAACCAAGTAGCACTCCAAAGGTGATCTTTTGGAGTGTTTTTGCATGCAAAAGGTGTCACAAACAGGTTGCAAGAGTGCGCATATCCGCAAAGTGCATACTTTTGCCGAAAAATGGGTATTGACTTTGCCCCAACGGTATGCTACCATTTTCTTGTAAATATTTTATTAGAGGTACAATTATGAACAAAAAATTGATTAGTATCATTTTGATGCTTGTCCTCGTTGTTTCTGTTTTGTCCGCGTGTGTTCAACCACACAGTTGTCAAAACGTATGTCCAACTTGCGGAATGTGCACAAATTTGGATTGCACCGAAAACGCATGCAAAGATAAGTGCAACGGACACGCTCCAGCCCACACTTGCCAAAGCGTTTGTTCAACCTGTGGAAAGTGCACAAACAAGTCTTGCACCGAGGCCGTTTGTGCAAACAAGTGTCCTGGTCACGCAAGCGTGCAACGCACACCTGTGATATTCCTTGCTGGCGACTCCACCGTCAAAACCTACGAGCAAGGTCAATACATTGCTGGTTGGGGACAATTTTTGTCCTACTTCCTTGGTGATGACGTAGTTGTTAAAAACGCAGCGCACGGCGGACGCAGTAGCCGTTCCTTCATCAACGAAGGTCGCTTGTTCGATATTCCAGGTTCATCATTCAGTTTCTCTCAAAACGGTGGCAACTCCATCGGTGACGAAATCCAAGCGGGCGACTACTTGTTTATTCAATTTGGTCACAACGATGACGACACCAAAAAGGCATCGTCCTACTCCACAATGTACGACAGAATGACTCCGCTTGGCACACCCGATGTAAACGGCATCTACCCAACAACTGCCGGTCAAAAGGTTGCAACAACCTATCTCCCAGAGGAGTACCTTGGCAAAGCAACGGAAAGTGAAAAGTCCAAAGCTTTGGAAACAATCGCTGAGTACGGTGCCGAATACTACGCTTACGGCAACGGCACGTTCAAGTGGTACCTCAAGCAATACATCGACTTTGCACGTAGCAAGGGCGCTGTTCCCGTTTTGATAACACCAGTTGCACGCGTAAAGTTTAGCGGTGACCAAATCATCGGTGGCGCAGGACTCCACGGCGAAAACTTTGCCTATGTCGAGGCCGTTAGACAACTTGCCCAAGAGGAAAACTGCTTGCTTATCGATTTGTTTGCCGATTCCAAACAAATGTTGGAAACAGCCACGTCCACCTATGCTAACTACTTGATGGCGCTAAAACCCAACGAACTTACAGGCAGTTGGCCCGCTGGCTACGACAAGGCCTACGGCAATGCTGAGGCAGGCTACACCGGTATCGAAGCAACCCACTACAACAAGTACGGCGCGTACCTCCAAGCGGCTGCCATTGCAGAGGCCATTTTGGAAAACTCCGCCGACTACACCTTTGCCGACAAAGTGCTAACAACCCCAACCACCTACGTTGATCCATCCAACCTTATCGGCAAAAACACAGTAGCGCAATTGGAAGGTTTGTTCACAAAGGTTAGCGTTACCAATCCAAACAGAACCTACCCACTTGCAAGCGCTGTTGTGGAAAAGATTGATGCACTTGTTGACGTTAGCCAAATCACAAACGACAACTACATCCAAGTAGGCGAGCAATGTGAGGCTATCCGCGAGGCGTACAACGGCCTTAACGTGGACGACCGCAGTGCCGTTACAAACATTGCCAAGTTGGAAAGCGCCGAGGCAAAAGTTGCCGAATTGGTAGTTGCAAACCGCCCAACTCCAACCAAAGTTGTTGTGTACTCCATGGATGATTTGTTGCAATCAACCTACAACTCTACTGTTGTGGAAGGTGGCCTCACACTTGTTGCCACAGCAGACAAAGCAATGGACAAAAAGTCCAAAGCAACAACATTTACCTACAACGGTATCACCTACGAAAATGCCTACGGACTTAGCGTTGGTGGCTCTGCCAAGTTTGGTCAATACAGATACATTTCCTTCGATGTAGAAGGCGCTTGCTCCATCACAGTTGCTGTACAATCATCTGGTAGCGATGCACGTACGCTCAACTTGTTTGATGCATCTGGTAATATTGTTGGCACCTACGAGGCTGGCACGTCAGTTACAGTTTCCACAGTCGAAGTAGACAAAGCTGGCACTTTCTCCGTGGGTAGTGCAAACAAAGGTATGTACATCTTTACAATCATCATCGAGTATTTTGACTAAGGTTTTTGTGGTTGTAATCTTGTAAAATTGCAACAAATTTAGCACCACAAAAAGGGCGCACAAAACAAGAAAAAACAACCACGTATCCGCAAAAAATACCTAAAGGTAATCAAAAAAACACACCGAAGGCAAGTTATTCGGTGTGTTTTTCATTTGATGTGATGTTGTTGTTTGATAATCTTTTTGCACTGTGCTGTGCTCACACGAAAATAGCAGTGTCAACCCCAAAAAAAGACAAAGGCCAACGAGTTTTCGTCGGCCTTACTTTGTTGTATTTATTGTTCAGTTTTGTCCTACGCCTTGCGGTTACGTGCCCAAATGCGCATACGCTCGGAGTGGTCGAGGATTTGTTTGCGAAGGCGGATGGATGTTGGTGTAACTTCCACGTATTCGTCATCTGCAATAAATTCCAAGCATTGTTCCAAACTAAGGATTGTTGGTGGAACAAGTTTAAGCGCTTCTTCGCTACCGCTTGCACGGTTGTTTGTTAGGTGCTTTGTTTTGCACACGTTAACGGAAATGTCGTCCTCGCGACTGTTTTCGCCAACAACCATACCTGCGTAAACTGGAACGCCCACGCCTACAAACAAACGGCATCTTTCTTGCGCGTTGAACAAGCCGTAAGCGGTGGTAACGCCATCTTCAAAGCAAACAAGGCTACCACGACTGCGCTCTTGGATATCGCCCTTGTACTCGTCGTAGCCGTCAAAAACGCTACTCATAACGCCAAAACCTTTGGTGTCGGTCAAAAGTTCTCCGCGGTAACCAATCAAGCAACGGGATGGAATACGGAACTCCAATCTTGTGGAGCCTTGGTCGTCCGGCATCATGTTGAGTAGTTCCGCCTTGCGTGAGCCAAGCTTGTTCATTACGCTACCAACGTACTCGGCAGGTACTTCCACAACTAGGTATTCCATTGGCTCGTGACGTACTCCGTCAATATCCTTGAAGATTACCTTTGGACGGGACACTTGGAATTCGTAGCCCTCACGACGCATGTTTTCAATCAAAATGGAAAGGTGCAGTTCGCCTCTGCCGTACACCTTGAAGCAATCTGGGCTGTCCGTTTCTTCCACGCGCATGGATACGTTTGTTTCCACCTCTTTGAATAGGCGCGCACGGATGTGACGGCTGGTAACGTATTTGCCTTCCTTGCCGGCAAATGGACTGTTGTTTACCATAAACAACATGGAGATTGTTGGTTCGTCGATGTTAACAAAGGGCAATGGTTCAACGCAATCGGGGGAGCAAATAGTTTCGCCAATGTTCATTTCCTCGATGCCGTTGATGGCAACAATGTCGCCCATAACGCCTTCGGTACATTCCACACGTCTAAGGCCTTCGTATTGGTAAAGTCGTGCAACCTTTGCTGTGGTAAAGCGGTTTTCCTTGTGGCAAACGATAACTTGTTGTCCGCTTGTAATCTTGCCACGGTTCACCTTGCCGATGCCGATGCGACCGATGTATTCGTCGTAGTCGATGTTGCAAACAAGCAGTTGCAAGCCGTTGTCAATTTCGCCACTTGGCGCGGGGATTTCCGCTACAATTGCATCCAAAAGTGGTGCCATGTTGTTGGAGGGCTTGTCCAAGCTGTCCGTTGCCCAACCTTGTTTTGCGCTTGCAAAGATGATTTTGAAATCAAATTGTTCGTCCGTTGCGCCCAACTCCATGAACAGTTCCATGATTTGTTCGGTCAGTTCCACTTCGTCAAACTCGCCCTTGTCGATTTTGTTTACAACAACAAGTACCTTTTTGCCAAGACCAAGTGCCTTTTTCAAAACGTATCTTGTTTGTGGCATACAACCTTCGATGGCATCAACAAGCAACAGTACACCGTCCACCATGGACAAAATGCGCTCTACTTCGCCACCGAAATCGGCGTGGCCGGGGGTGTCGATGATGTTGATTTTCTTTCCGTTGTAGTGCACAGCGGTGTTTTTTGCAAGGATGGTGATTCCGCGTTCGCGTTCGATATCGTTGCTGTCCATAACGCGGTCGGCAACAACTTCGTTAGCGCGGAAAATTCCGTTTTGCTTCAACAATTGATCCACAAGCGTTGTTTTGCCGTGGTCAACGTGGGCAATGATTGCAATGTTACGTATATCTTCTCTTACCATAGTATCTCCATTTGTTGGTAACGTTTTTGCTGAGATGTGCAACTTTGCACACAATTTACAAAATTTGTAGCCATTTTTATGGTGTTTTTAGCCACAAAATGAGCAAGTTAACTTTGTTAACTTTTTTAACGCAACAATTATACTCCCATATTGAAATGCCGTCAAACATTTGACGCGATATCGGCAAAAATATGTTACCAAAAGTGTGTTGTCAAAAGCAAAAAGATGTGGTATGATATAGCTAATCTATCCCAAAGGAGCAATGTTCTATGCTCAAGTTTACCAACGGCACCCAAGTCAAACCCTATCTAAAAGATTTGTACGGCAAACCAATGTTTGACCAAATCACTCGCTACGATGGCCTCATTTCCACATTCAAGCGCAAGTTTAAGCAAAAGTATTGCTTTGTGGCAACGTCCTCCGGCCGAATTGAAATTGTTGGCAACCACACCGACCACAATGGTGGCAAGGTGCTTGGATGTGCCATCAGTTTTGATATTCTTGCGGGATTTTTGCCAAATGACAGTGGCAAAGTGCGCATCAAGAGTGAAGGTCACGCGGACATCGCATTCGACTTGGAAAGCATCTACCAATTGGATGGCGGTAGCCTTGGTATGGTAAAGGGCGTTTTGGCCTATCTAAAGGACCACGGCTACAATATTGGCGGTTTCGATGCCGTTTTGCAATCCACATTGCCAAGCGGTGTGGGAATTAGTTCAAGTGCAGCCTTCCAAAGTTTGATGGGCGCAATCCAAAGCCACCTCTATAACGATGGTGCAATTTCCGCCGAAACAATAGCACGTGCCGGCCAATTTGCCGAAAACAACTACTTCAAAAAGCCCTGCGGACTACTTGACCAAGGTGTTATTGCCGTGGGTGGTGTGGTAACAATCGACTTCAAAACGGGCTTTGATGCAACCCACATTGACGAATTGCCCATTGGCCACGACTTTGTGCTTATCAACACAGGTGGCAACCACGCAACTTTGACGGCCCACTACAAGGCAATCACCGACGAAATGCGCCTTGTTGCCAACCACTTTGGTTGCGACAAACTGATTGAGGTGGACGAGCAACAATTCTTCCAAAATTACGACCAAATTGTGGAAAAGTACGGTCTCCGCCCAGCACTCCGCGCAAAGCACTTCTTTGAGGAAAACCACGTGGTGGAAACTGCCATCCAAGCACTAAAAAACGGCGACATGTGTACGTTTATTGCCATGGTAAACAAGTCTGGCGATAGTAGTCTTACTCAACTACAAAACTGCTCCACGGGCGATGGCGACACAGTAATCCCCGATGCAATTGCGCTTGCTCGCCAAATTTGCCCAAGCTGCGGATGTCGTGTCCACGGTGGCGGTTTTGCCGGAACAATTTTGGCAGTGGTGCCCACCCAAGAAACTGCAAACTTTGTGCAAAAGATGTCTGCTAAGTATGGCGAAAACTCCGTCTACGTACTTAAAGCGCGCGCACTCGGCGCAACTGTGTTGTAAGCAGCGGAACTGCAATTTGACTTGCGAGAAACAAACAAGATTTACTTGTAAATTCAATTGTATGCAAAACAAAAGCACACCAGTTCGGTGTGCTTTTTTGCTACTATACTGTTAACTTTTGTGTGTAAATATTTTTTTTGAACATCTCAAAAAACAACCACGTATCGGCGAAAAATGCGGATATGTGGTTATTTTTTCAACAAATTGATGTGTCTGTCGGGGTCTACAAGCATTGTGTAGTAGGTGTTGTACACAACAAATCCAAGTGGCGCGTGTGATGGCTTTTTGATGTTGGCTTTCAAGGTGTAGTCCACGGCAATTTTACTTCCCTTTTGCGCTTGGGAGTAGTAGGCGCAAATTTCCGCTGACTTCACAAGCACGTTGTCGGGGATTTCCCCACCTTTGTCGTTTACAATCACCACGTGGGAGGAGTGTATCTTTTGGGTGTGTAGCCACATGTCCGTTGGTCTTGCAATTTTGAAGGTCACGTGGTTGTTTTGCATGTTGTTTTTGCCTACGTACACAAGGTAGCCGTCAATTTGGTAGCAAAGGGGCTTCATTGGCGCGTCCGCTTGCTTTTTGTTGGTGCGCTTTTCCTTGATTAGTCCCAACTCAACCAACTCTTGCCGTATTTGCGCAAGGTCGTCTTGGTCGGTGCAAAAGGCAAGGTTGTGCTTGATTGTGAGCAGGTACTCTAGCAGTTTTGTGTTTTCTTCCACAAGCAAGGTGTTGTGTTCATACGCCGACTTTAGTTTGCGATACTTTTTGTAGTAGGCATTGGCATTTTGTTGTGGACTAAGTTGCTCGTCAAGGGGAATTGTCACTTGCGCGTTGTCGTCAAAGTAGTTTTCGCAAACAAGTGTTTTTTGCTTTGGTTGTATGCGCCAAATGTTGGAAAGTATCAAGTCGCCATATTGACGGAAGACTTCGCGATTTTCCGCATCCAACACACTTTGGCGTTGTGCGGAAAGTTTCTTTTCCGTACGGGAAATGGCATTTTTAACTACCGTGGTAACGGATTTTGCCTTGTCGTTGAAACGTTGCGCTTGGTCGAGTAGGTAGTAGTAACTGTCGTGCGCCTCGTTCAAAGTGGTGTAAAACACGCGTTCGCCCTTTACCGATTGGTAGTCAAACGGGCAAACGTCAATAGGCGTGCCGTTGCGCAAAACTACGCAGGGCTTTTTGTTTGCAAGGTTTACCTTGTACTGTGCAATGCGGTCCACCACCTTCGCGTGGTTCAATATGGTGTGGTCATTTTCGTCAATGCCAACAAGTATTTCGTTTACCGTTGCTTGGCTAACACCCAACAGTACCTCTGGCAAGGTTTTGCGCAGGGGCAGGTTACAATGGTCAAGATACTCGCGTATGCGAGGCAAATCGAATGGCTCAATTTTTTGTTGAGGCAAAAAGAAGTTGTACTTTGCGCCCGCCATAATGATGCGCTTTGCATCCAAATCTTGTGGCAGGTGTTTGATGGAATCAAGTATCACGTAGTTGCCGTCCGTCAAAACAATGTTGGACGTTTTGCCTGTCAACTCAAACACAAGGTGCATGTCCTTTTTGTAGCCAAGGTCGTCGCTGACAGTCAATGCAAAGTCCAACACGCGCTCAAAGGGCATTTGTGTAACACCTGTGATGGTGGCATTTGTGATGTGTTTGCGTAACAGCATGCAAAAAGTTGGGGCAACCTTGGGGTTGTCCGTGGGCATACTTGTGATATGTACGCGATTTACGCCAGCATTTGCGGAAATAAGCAACTTGTACGTTGTTTTGTTGAACACAAACAGCACAATTTCGTCGCGCTCCGGTTGGTAGATTTTTGTAATTTTTCCACCCACAAGCAACGCTTGAAACTCTTCCGCCAACACCGACAAACTCAATGCATCAAAAGCCATAGTGTTGTACCTCGCACATATCTTACATCATTTTGCAACATTTTGCAAGTGGTGTGGCAAAGTAGATGTAATTTGTTGCTAATTTAGTCCATTTGTTCCAAAATTTCCACCATTGCCGTCTTGACTTTACCACCAACTTGCAGTATAATATACAATTAGGTAGGTATGCAAATGAAAAGAGTTATCGGCTTTGACCCTGGTCTTGCCATTGTTGGCTACGGCATCATCGATTACGACGGCTTCAACAACAAAAAAGTGGTAGACTACGGCGTTATCAACACACCCAAACACGAAAGTTTCCCCACGCGCCTTGCCATCATTTACAAGGCCGTGACGGAACTTATCGAAAAATACAAACCTGACGAGATTGCGGCGGAAGAATTGTTCTTTAACACCAACATCACAACAGGTATCAACGTTGCCCACGCAAGAGGGGTGCTTTTGCTTGCGTCCATTCACGCGTGCGGTTGTCTGTACGAGTACACGCCGCTCCAAATCAAGCAAGCAATGACGGGCTACGGCCGTGCCGACAAAAAACAAATTCAGGAAATGGTCCGTGTGTACCTTGGACTACAAAAAGTCCCCAAGCCGGACGACGCAGCGGACGCATTGGCGGTTGCTTTGACGCACATCCAAACGGGCGGTTTTTCCGACAAATTTTCCATCAAGTAGGAGGCATACATGTTCAATTATATCAGCGGTACCGTTGCCCACATCTTTGGCAACACAGTTGTGGTTGATGTCAACGGCATTGGTTACGAAATCTTGGCAACAACACGCACAACGGAGGACCTAACAATCGGTCAAAATACAAAATTGTTTACCTATTTGCAAGTGCGCGAAGATGGTGTTTCCCTTTTCGGCTTTGCCACCCTGGAGGAAAAAACAATGTTTTTGAACCTCATTTCCGTATCCGGTGTTGGCCCAAAGGTTGCGCAATCCATCTTGTCCGGTATGGACTCCAATTCCCTTGCCTACGCCATCTACAATGGCGATACAAAACTGCTAACAAAAATCAAGGGCCTTGGCAAAAAGACGGCCGAGCGCCTTGTTTTGGAACTGCGCGAAAAGGTGATGGTGGATGCATCTCAAATTGATACCCCCATTGCCAAGCATTTGGATTCCCCACTTACCAAGGAAATGCAAAACGCCATTGCCGTGCTTTGCTCACTTGGTAAATCTCAACAAGATGCGGAAAAACTTGTGGATGCCGCATCCAAACTTGGCGCAACCACAGCAGAAGAACTCATCAACATGGCGTTTAGAATTAACTAAAACACCACTTAACACAAACAAAACTCGGCCTTTAGGCCTACTTTACATAAACAGGTAACAACTATGGAACAACAATTTTTTACAAGTACCCTAACGGAACGCGAACGCGACACGGAAAACATCCTTCGCCCAAAAACCTTTGATGACTACGTCGGTCAGGACAAGGTAAAGCAAAACATGTCCGTCTACATCAAAGCGGCGCTTGCTCGTGGCGAAAGTTTGGATCACGTACTTTTGTACGGTCCTCCAGGACTGGGTAAAACCACTTTGGCGCACATCATCGCTAACGAAATGGGCGTGCCCATCACCATCACAAGTGGCTCTGCCATCCCCGGTAAGTTCGACCTTTCGGCAATTTTGTCCAAACTTAAGCCCAACGAAGTGCTTTTCATCGACGAAATCCACCGACTTCACTCCTCCTTGGAGGAAATTTTGTACCCTGCAATGGAAGACTACCGACTGGACTTTGTTGTGGGCAAGGGTCCAAGCGCAACCAGCGTAAACATCAAGTTGGAAAAGTTTACGCTTATTGGTGCAACAACCAAGGCAGGCAACCTTGCTGCACCCTTGCGTGACCGTTTTGGCGTACAAATGCGCCTAGACTTGTACAGCCCCGAGCAACTGACGGACATTGTAAAAAAATCCGCCAAAAAACTTGGCGCTCAAATTGATGACCAAGCGGCTTACGAAATTGCTCGCCGTAGTCGTGGTACGCCACGTATTGCCAACCGATTGCTCAAGCGCGTGCGCGACTTTGCCGACGTGCTTGGCAATGGCCAAATCACTACGGAAGTTACCAACCACGCAATGCAAATCATGGAAGTGGACGCTCTCGGCCTTGATGCTGTGGACAAAAACATCCTAACAACCATCATCGACAAGTTTAGCGGTGGCCCTGTTGGTTTGGATACTTTGGCATCCGCCACAGGGGAAGATACCCAAACCATCGAGGATGTGTACGAGCCATATCTACTTCAATTGGGCTTTATCGCCCGCACACCAAGGGGGCGTGTTTGCATGCCCAATGCCTACAAGCACCTTGGCAAAAAACTATCAAAGGAACGTATGCAAATGCTTGCCATCTACGATGACAGCCTAGCACAAGACGACACATCTGATGAAGACTAGTGATTTTGACTACACCCTGCCAGAGGAACTAATTGCTCAGCACCCAGCCGAGCCACGCGACCACTCTCGCTTGTTGGTGTACAACAGACAAACAAAAAGTATATCGCACAAGCACTTTTTCGACATTGTGGACCATCTCCACAAGGGGGACGTGCTTGTTGTAAACAACACAAAGGTACTTCCTGCACGCATCTACGGCCACAAGGAGCACACCGGTGGCAAGATTGAGTTTTTGCTTTTGAAGCGCCTCGACCTTACTCATTGGGAAGTAATCCTAAAACCCGGCCGTATTGCAAAGCCCGGCGCAGTTTTTTGCTTTGGGGAAAATCTCAAAGCGCGCGTGGACTCCGTTGGCCAAGACGGTAGTCGCATTGTAGAGTTTATCTACGACGGTGTGTTCGAGGATATTTTGTCCAAGGTGGGGGAAATGCCTTTGCCACCATATATCACGGCAAAACTACAAGACAAAACTCGCTACAACACCGTCTACTCCAAGATTGATGGCTCGGCAGCAGCACCCACAGCGGGATTGCACTTCACAACGGAATTGATGGAAAAGTGCAAAGCCAAGGGCGTTGAGGTCGTGGATGTTTTATTGCACGTGGGGCTTGGCACATTCCGTCCTGTCAAAGTGGACGATGTGGAAAACCACCACATGCACAGCGAATTTTTCTCCGTGTCACAAAAGTCGGCGGACATCATCAACAAGGCAAAACAAGAGGGACGTCGTGTAATTTGCGTGTGCACAACAAGTGTCCGCACGTTGGAAAGTGCCGTGGACGAACATGGTGTTGTTCAAGCAACAAGTGGCAACACGGAAATTTTCCTTTACCCACCATACAAAATGAAGGTTGTGGATGCATTGATAACCAACTTCCACCTGCCACAAAGCACTTTGCTTATGCTGGTATCCTGCCTTTGCACAAGAGAGGAAATTTTGTCCGTCTATGACGTGGCCGTTAGCGAAAAGTACCGCTTTTTCTCTTTTGGCGATGCTATGTTGATAGAATAATCCCTTATAACAAGGACCTCACAATGAAACAATTTAGTTACGAACTACTACACATAGACAAACACACAGGCGCGCGCACGGGTATTTTCCACACGCCACATGGCGACATCGAAACGCCCATCTTTATGCCTGTGGGCACAGCAGCAACTGTCAAGGGATTGCTCCCTTCCACTTTGAAGGAACTTGGCACGCAAATTTTGCTGTCCAACACCTACCACTTGTACCTTCGCCCCGGTGCGGATATTGTCGAGCAAGCGGGCGGACTGCACCAATTTATGCATTGGGACAAGCCCATTTTGACAGATAGTGGCGGTTTCCAAGTATTTTCTCTTGGCGCAATGCGCAAAATTACCGAAGAGGGTGTAATTTTTAGTTCGCATATCGATGGTAGCAAGCACGTGTTCACTCCGGAAAGCGTAATGAAAACGGAGGAAAAATTGGGCGCAGATATCATCATGGCATTTGACGAGTGCTCCGCGCACGGCTCCGACCACCGTTATGCCGAGCAAGCAATGATGCGCACCCACCGTTGGTTGGATCGTTGTGCCAAAGCGCACCAAAACGGCAAACAAATGTTGTTTCCCATCATCCAAGGTAACTTCTACGACGACTTGCGCGTTGAATCCGCCAAGTTTGTGCGCGACTACGCCGAGTGTGGTATTGCCGTTGGTGGCCTTTCCGTTGGCGAACCAAGTGAACTTATGTACAAAATGTTGGATGTACTTCAACCATACTATCCGGAAAACATGCCACGATACCTTATGGGCGTGGGCACACCCGACTACATTTTGGAGGGTATCGAGCGCGGTATCGACATGTTCGACTGCGTACTCCCAACACGTATTGCACGTAACGGCACAGCAATGACA
>JAFQSA010000044.1 GCA_017409765.1 Clostridia bacterium
AATAACGGATGAGAACTCCCAAAGTTCTTCATGCATTCCGTAGCAATACATAATAAAGCCAATATCGGCGTGTGGTGCATAACCTGTAATTCTAAAGTATTTGATCATATCTTTCTCATTTACGCAACTGCCATTTGTCTAACTGCTTTGTTAGCAAACGGTAGCCACGTCTTTTGTATATATTTCATAGTTTGTTTGTCTGGTGTGCTGTTGTGCATACCATGTGTTTGCAAAATCTTATGTTTGCTTGGCGAGTACTCAACTGTAACAAAAGGTGTATCGGGTTCTTCCTTATGACGAACAAAGAAGATAAGACTCTCTTCTCGCATAAACTTTTGGTCATAACCCATACTGCCAACACAATGATGGAGCATTTGACCTTCATAGGAAAGTTCGCTTGGCGACATAGCAATAACTACCATGTAGTCTGCTTTGCTATGTTGCAATGGCATGTATTTTTCAGCTACTGCCTTAAACTTAGCAAGCAACTCCTTTTTTGCCTTTTCTTCCGCTAATGCCTTTGCGGTACGGTATTCGTCAATGCGAGTGTCGTGCCAATAGGTAAAGTCGTGAGGAAAGGCATTTTTATCTTCACTCAAGTCTAACTTTAAGTATATGCAAGCACGTATATAATCTTGGTAACTGCTTGAATATATCTTCTTACTGTGCAAATATCTAACAAGCTTCTTTTGCTTATCTTCTGGTAACTTTTCCTTAGCCCATTTATATCCTTCTTCGTGAGCATAATGTAAAAGCAATTCTTTGTCTGCTTGCAAAGCATCAAGGTCTTGACCTGTCTTGTACGCCTTTACAACTATATCTTTGTAGTAAAACTTGTGCATAAACTTTTGTTTGTTGGAAATTAACCACTTGGCAAAGTACTTATCTTTACCAATCAAGCGAAGTATTTGCTTGCTGGTAGCAAAACAGTCAAGACCTGCCTTCATAACGTATTCCAACTGTGGAAACTCTTCATACAACCTTAGGTGCTGTATTATTCTATCTCCCCTAAGCAGTTCCCAAGCGCTGTACTTGTATTCGTCTTGCTTTGCAAGGTATTTCATGTTAACAACTGGTGCATAGACATCAAAGTATCTATCCTCTATGCAGCCCCAGTCACCATCTTCATACCACTTGGCTTGTGATGTAAGACCTTCTTCGTGCCAACCGACAGTATAGCCAGCAATGTACGTAAAAGCCATGTCTTTTACAAAGCACATCTTGGAGTGAATACCGTGTATTGCACACTGTTTACAATACCATTTTTCTCTTTTGTTTCTAACAGCAACAGTAACCTTACAAAGCTCGCCATCATTTTTTGTTAAGTATGAGTAAAAGCGAGTGTGGCCGTCTTGTTCTTTGCACATTTTCTTGTCCAGTTTTAGTATTGCTTTTGCCAAGTACTTTGGTACAGGCTTAATCTTTTTTATCTTCATAGCTCACCTCAAAATTACATTTACACCAAGTAGTTCGCTCAATGTTTGCAACGCTTTGTAGTCATCATCCTTAACAACGCCATTTTCGTCACAGTCAACATCTTCTTCCAACTGCTCCATACTTACGTTGTTTTGTTCCATTTCCTGCAAGGTATCCAAGTCTGCCTCAAAAGCATCAACTTCATCTACGTACTCAGTTGCTTTGTGGTCTTCTACAATTACAAGTTTGTGTTTCTTGGCAATTTCTTCAAAGTATCTTTCTGCACAGTGGTATGGGAAACCTATCATTGGCAAGCGTTTATCTAAGCCCATTTCTCTGCTTGTAAGTGTCAAGTCCAACTCATTTGCAATAGCAATAGCGTTTCTACCAAACACTTCGTAGAAATCTCCTACCCTGTAAGCAATAGCGCAACCAGGGTATTTTTCAACGAACTTGGAGTACTCTTGAAACAATGCATTACCAGTTGGTTTTTCAACCACGGGTGTCACATTTTCTACGACACGTGGCGTGTTTTCTTGTGCTACCGGTGGCGTTTCTACAACTACATCTTGCACAGTTTCTGCTACAACCACAGGTGGATTTTGTTCAGCTTCATCAAAGGCATCGAACAGCGACATTTGGCCGTCGTTGTCTTTTTTCTTAACAACTGGCTTAGTAGTTACAACTGGTGTTTTGACTGTTGTAGTCTTAACTACGGGCTTGTACTCGCTTCCATCAAGGTTGTACAAGTTGCCTACAATTTCGTCTTCTTGAAAGTAATGCATTAGCCAACCAAAGACAATGGGATCATCAACCATTGCACCCATCGCACCTTTTTCCGCAAGCTTTTTTGCTTCTTCAGTTGCATAGCGCATAAAGCCATCAAGCGTCTTTTTGTTAATTAACTGTACACCGTCTTTAGCGTATGGCGTACCGTTGTTTATCTTTTCTACAAGCTCATCACTTGCATTTGCTTCAAGATAATCTACCAACTTTTTCAACGTTTCGTTATCTTTTGTTTCTAACTTAATTTTCATTTGCATCATCTCCTTGTAGTCTTTTTGTGTATTAGTCAAGCCACCTTAGAAAGGTGGCTCTCTCCATATCCCACGAAGAACCTCTTTCTTAGATATTGGAAAGATGTACCACTTGAGTTGTTTAGTTGCTTTTTTAGTTAGGTTAAAGGGTGGAAATGTGTAGTAATGGTCTTTCATTTCCTTTGCCTTCTTGAAGCTGTGTGTAATAAATTTCCTTGTATAACCCTTGCTTTTGCCAACGGTGTAACACACCTTGTAACCATAGGGGCAAGCTGTTGAAACTCTCATCAGCAACGCTCCTTGAACATATTGGTAAGAATCAAGGGTAGTTTTACCAAACCAGTATATCTATTGCAACCACCCGTATAGTCTTTTTCGTGTTTTGCGTGTCTAACCAAGATGTTGTTATACCAGCTGTTTGGGTTATATCTCACATCGTGGATAGCTAGATAAATGTAGTTGTCATTTTCTTTAATAAACAAAGAAAAGTAGTAATGGCCTCTGCCAACATTAACTATTTCCCAACCACGTTCCTTGCAAATGCTACGCAAGTAGTTGATGTATTTGTTTTGAAACTTTTTGTAGTCCTCGCCTGTGCAAACACCAGTGGAAAACTCGTAGTCTAAGTATTTTCGCAATTCGCTTAGCTTGTCCATTAGTCAATCCTCCCGTAGATATCGTCAGCGTACAAAGCACCTGTAAATGGATTGAAAATTGCGAGGCATTTAACCCCGCAATAATCTACCACGTATTGCCCGTTTTCTTGTTTGGCAAGTACAGTTACTTCTCTTTTTTCAGTGCTTGTTAACTTGCCTTTGTTGAGTGAGTAAATGTATGCTTCTGTTATGTATGGTTTCATATTTTCCTCCTTTACGCTGTTCTAACAACGCCACCCCATTGTGGTCTAATACCAATGCTGCCATACTCTGAACACCAGTCATCAGTTAGGTTCATTACGTATGCAAGTGGATAACCGTTCACAAGGTCGTCCCTTTCCATTTCCCACTCTTCTTCATATTGGGAAACATACAAGAGTGACAGTAGTTCACCAAACTCGGTATAATCGTGGATAACGTGGTAAACAAGGTTACCCGTCTTTTCTTCCCACTCACGTATTTTACGTTCCATATCCCCTTCAACCCAGTACAAGATACCACCAAGCTCGGATTGATTGAGCAGGCTAATTTCCTTGAAATCGTCAATGACGTTCTCGTGTAGTTTCAGTAGTTCCATACGTTTCAATGCTTCAGTTCTTTGTTTTGCTTTCATAGCCATTTCTCCTTTTTATCAAATGGTTTGCTTCAGTGTTGTATTGTTTTATTGCTTCTTTCTTTGTGTAAAAAAGGTATTGCCTAATACCGGCAACACCCCATATTACCCAAGCCCCTTGAAAGGACTTGTACATCATTGTTATGTATTTCATTGTCTATCTCCTAATTTCAACAATACCATTGTCGTATTCGTAGAAGTGGTCGTACTTAAGTTCTTCGCCATAACGTTCGTAGTCTATGTAGTTGTCTAAGTAGTCTGGCACTTGACAGCAGTCTACTTCGTGCAAAAAGTAATAACCTAAGTCATACCAACTGTAACCGGGATATAAGTAAATACCGTCATCCCAGTCATCTTCTTTGTCGTCAACTAGTGTCCACCATTCCTCAAAGCCAAGCACGTCGCAGTAGATTTCCATCTTCTCGAATTTGTACTCATCATCCAACACGCCAGATTTTTTGAGTACCTCAAATATTTGCTTAGGATGGGTATAATCCCAGTTGATATAGTTAGTTGGCAAGTTGTCTGTGTCTTGTACAAACAACTCTTCGTCAAGGCCATCAAGCTCAAAGCCTTGTTTTTTGAGTTCTTCCTCAATGTCTTCCCAATCTTCGTAATCGTTAAGACAAATCCATTTTGAGCCCAACGCTCGTTCGTTACATTCGTTGTAACTGCCCCAAGAGCCAATTACAATACCTACTTCATTAGAAACCATCGTCTATTTCTCCTTCCACATATTGTGGATTACTATTGCACTCGGTAATGTCACAATCCCAACATTCTCCGTTGCATTTGTTAGCTATACTACAACTGTAAAAGTGCCTGCAAAGCAAGCACTTCTTTTTACTGTCGTTTCTACACATATTCATCAACTCCTTCATCAAAGTCTTTTAGGTAAATAATGTCATCCCAGTGACCATATTCGAAGTAAAGACCATTTTCGTCTTCATATAGGTTGTATGTACCAAGTGTAATTTTGCCTTGGTTTGTGATGGCAAGAGTAATAGTACTCTTGCCGATATCTACAATATTGAATTTAATGAAACACTCTCCATTGAAATGTTCAAATTCTTGCATGTAAAACTTGTTTTTCATCTTTAACACCTCCTATTCAACTTCTTTGTACCAAACTAGGTAATTGAGTTCTACTTCTTTACTTTCTTTGCTACCATCTGGTCTTGTAACCATAACTTCAGCGATTTCGTAGTAAGCACCCTTGTATTCATCTTTGCTGTTAACAACTGGATGACAATACTTTGTAATGTCTTCAAACACCTTAATATATGGTGCATTTTTCTTGCTATTAAGAGCAATCACCAAATCCGTATCGGTAAGATATCCGATACCTTTGAATGTGGAATTGGTTTTACCAATTCGAGTAACTGAGTAAACAACTTTTTTCATTTTCTATCCTCCTTGGACGTTTATTTTTCGCCTTTCGGCAAATCCGACGGACCACGGTTGAAAGTTGTTTTCTTATTGTTTTAGTGCGCAACGTATGTTGTCAACGAGCGAATAAAAAGTTTTTTTTCAAAACAAAAAGAGCCAGGTAATTAACCTGACTCTAATGTAAGTAGTTATTCAAAAAAGTTTTTACCGAAGCGACATTGACAAGATCTTGCAATTGTGGTACAAGGGTAAAATTTGACGGAAGGAGAAAAATGTCCAAGGAAGAAAGGATAGGAAATACAAGAAAAAAGGTGTGGCAGGAAGGCAACTCGAATAGAAAAAAACAATGGAGTAATATCTCATTTTTTTTGATTTAATTATAGATGGTGTAGTGCTATTCTTAATTGACATTAGTATTGTGTTGTGATAGACTTTTAGTGGTTTATTTGGAGGTGAGAATCCGTGGATGACTGGAACAAAAGACTACTAGAGATTTCTGAAAAAATAGGACAGATGATGTTGTCTATTAATGATGCGGTGACGAAATTTACTGCGTCGGAAACATTTTCGAATTTAATAGATTTTCTTAGCAGTATACCAAAGGATATACAAGAAACGGATCTATATAGGTCAATTTTACGTTTAGAAAAAGCTGAGGTTACATACGATACGGTTGAAGGATTCCAGGAATTAATTGGTTATGTGTCATACGATATGTGTGTGAATGATTTAACGAGTGTGGAAGATAAGACTGAACTGGATAAGTACATTCTTTCTATTATTAGTTCTGAAAATTTTATGTCGCGAGAAAAACTGGTGATACTTTTAGCGCATTTTGAAGAGTTGATATATCAAACAATTTCCCATACTCGAAAGTCTAATGATAAACTAAAAGTTATTGCGTCTAATTCTACTAAAAATATGCAGGGTATGAATTTTGACAACTACAGAAAATTAATAATATGTGGTATTATATTTATTGTTTTTTCTAATACGGATAAATACGATTCGGAGATCGATAAGAGGATACCCTTTAGAAATAACATATTGCATCGTGGCACATTAAGCTATACAGACGATGAAGTGAAAAATGCATATGAGTTGCTAGTATATTTCATTTTAGAGCTTAACATTATTGCGAAAAAACAGAAAACACGAAAGTAAGTATTTATATTGAGAAAAAGAGTGGCTAATTATGCCAAACTTAAACGATTACAATGCCTATAAAAGTACAAATGGCGGCTCTGGAGGCGGTTGTCTTTCTCTTGTTCTTGTCATTATCGTTATCGTGGTTATACTTTGTCTAATAGGCAAATGCTCAGCATAATTTTTACAAGCGTGTAGCAGTACAACAAACAACTTAACATTGTAAATAAAAACACCCCAAGAGTTTCAACTTTTGGGGTGTTTAATTTATCAATAACAAACAAAAAGGCCTACAAGTTGCCTTGTAAGCCCTAAAAGTGTCTATTTTGTCCAATTGCCGTATTTATCTCGTTTTTGTGTCATCCAGAAAGTGGGTGTTGGCGCTTCAATAATTTGGGTGGGGAATATAATCCCCGCAATACCCCTAAAACAAAAATAAGTCGGCCGCATTTTAGAATGCGACCGACACTGGCGGAGAAAGAGGGATTTGAACCCTCGCTACGGTATCCCGTACTACACCCTTAGCAGGGGCGCCCCTTCGGCCTCTTGGGTATTTCTCCACATCCGGTATGCAAGTTTTTTCAGTTGCTAAAGTATTTTACCACAAAACAAATGTAAAGTAAAGCCATTTGACATACTTTTTTTGATGTTTTTGACGCAGGTTTATCCTTTTGCTTCAAATGACAAAATGTTATAATTTTCTTCAAAAAATTGTCAATTTTGCGATAAAAATATTTGCCAGATTTTACTCGTTGTTGTAGAATGATGTTGTAATTCTAAATAGGAGGCAACTATGAAAAAACTCACTAAGATTGTTTTGCTTGTTGTGGTTTTGGTAATGTCGCTTGTTCTTGCAACTGCGTGCGAAACCTTGGCAAACCACGAACACAAACCAGACGAGGCTCTTTGGTTTTCCGATGGAACAAGCCACTGGCACGTTTGCACATTCAAAGGTTGTGCGGAAGAATTGGACAAAACCGCTTGCTCTGGTGGCACAGCTACCTATACCGAAAAGGCAACATGTTCCACTTGCGGTAACAGCTACGGCGACGTTTTGGAAGACGACCGTCCTTTGGCGGAAAGATTCGAGCACATCACCATCGCTCAAGCTTGCGAATTGGCAATCGCTGCAGGCGAAACCCCAACCGCAACGGAGTACACAATCGTTGGTACAATCGTAACAGTTTCCAACGGTCTCTACGGCGAAATGACCGTTCAAGACGAAACAGGATCCATTTATATCTACGGTTGCGAGTTTTCCGACGGCACATTGTATGGCGATGCGGAAGATAAGCCAGTAAAGGGCGATGTCGTGGCTATAAAGGGCGTTTTGAAAGCTTACAACGGAACACCCGAAATGAGCACACAATCCAACAGAGCGGAAATTTTGGCCTTTAAACACATCAAGGTGGAAATTTCCACATCCGAGTACCCCGCAAAAACCATTGCCGAAGTTCGTGATGCTCAAAAGGATACAAAGGCAAAACTTACCGGCGTTGTTGCTGCCATCACCTATGCCAACGGCAAAAAGCCAAGCGGTGTAATTTTGGTGGACGATACCGCTTCCATCTATGTTTACAGCCAAGACGTTGCTCAACAAGTAAGCGTTGGTAACACAATCGAAGTTGCTGGCTCCAAGACCTACTGGATTTTGGAAACGGAACAATCCTCTGCGCAAGCACACGGCTACATCGGCGCTTGCCAAATGGAAAACGCAGTGCTTGTTTCCAACGACCAAAAAGTTAGCGAGTTCGATAAATCTTGGATTGAAACCACAACTGTAAAAGAACTTTTGAACACAGGCTTCGACCAAAACGTCACATCTTTGGTAGTAAAGTCCACAGCAATTGTTAACAAAGTAGTAGGCACGGGCTTTACCAACTACTACATCAACGATCTTGATGACAAAACAGGTTCCTACGTCTACACTCAATGCAACGGTTCCGACTTTGCATGGTTGGACGAGTTTGATGGCAAAGTTTGCGAAGTTTACTACACTTTGCTCAACGCTAAGTCCACAGCCGCTGGTTGTGTATGGCGTTTGCTCCCTGTAAAAGTTAGCGAAATCAAGGGCTTCAGCTTCCCAGCAAGCGACGTTCCTGCATTTGCAATCGAGTACGGCGTTGTAGATTTGTTTGGCGAAGGTGTGTTTGGTGCAGACCCAATGATCACCCTTCCAAACAGCTACGATAACGATATTATCGGCGCAAGCAACGTAACACTTGCTTACCAATCTAGCGACACAGCCGTTGCAACAGTAACAACAGGTGCGGAAAACACAGTTTTGAACCTTGTTGGCGCAGGCGAGTGCAACATCACAGTAACAGCAACATTTGGTGCTCACACAGCAACAAAGACAATTGCTGTAACACTTGATCCATTGGCGGATATTCAAACTCCAACTGTAGCGGAAATCATCGCAACAGCCGATGGTACCGAAGTTACACTTCGTGGTATCGTTATGTCCTCTTTGGTAAACCAAGATGGCTTCTATCTTTGCGATGGTACTGGCATGATTGCAGTGAAAGTATCTAATGTTAACGATCTGGAAGGCATTAAACCTGGTAATGAAATTGTTGTTAAGGGTACAAAAACTCACATCACAAAAGATAATCCTATTGCTGGCCAATGCGTAATTGATAGTGCTGAGATTTTGGCTAACTACTATGGTCAACACGAGTATGACACAAGCTACTTTATCACCGACAAGACTATCACTGACTTGAGTGGTTTTGTTGATACCGATGACTACACAACAAATGTTTACGTTTTGCAAGCAAAAATCATTGTAGAAACTGGCGCTTACTCTTCTACAATCAAATTGCAAGATCCAAACGGCAGTGCAACATTGATGTTGTATAGCAGTGGTTCTAAACAATACAGCTGGCTTCTTCCATACGAAGGACAAACTGTAACAATGGAACTTGCAATGTGCAACTGGAATGCAAAGGGTTACAAAGCTTGCGTAATCTCCATAACAGTTGAAGGCAACAAGACTGTCAACACATTGAACTTTGCTCAATAATCTTGGTAGCAACTTGCCATCATAACGATGGCGCAAAAACTCAAAAATAAACCACGTCCCCGCCAAAAATTACCGGTGGGGACGTTTTTTTGTTGAAATTTGATTACCAACAAAGCAAAAAAAACACCTAGTGTTTTAGCGTATTGAAATCCAACTTGTCAAGCCCAAACTAACAAGCTGTAGGGGGGATACCATCCTCCCGTATGTTTAGCATTTCCAATTGTTTGTAGGTGATCTGCTATCCTTCAGCAAATATGTTTGCAGGGTATAACACCATTCTCCCGCATGCTATCAACCCAAAACTAAACGTTTGAAAAATTGTTTTGCCTAGGCGTAATGGTTTTATGCAAAAAAAGGCCACCTCAAACGAGATGGTCTTTCGTTACAAATTATGCAATTGCAATCAACAACCCACCACAAACATGGGCGGGAGCGGGCACAAGCTAGGCAGTTTTTTCCTCAAACAGGTCCTCAATGGGTACGGAAAGTATTTTGGAAATGCAGTAAACTTCCTTGTCGGTAGCACCACGAAGTTGACCTTCCAACTTGGAGTAACTTGTTGGATTGATGTCGCATCCCATTGCTTGCAACTTTGCGATAAAATCCTTTTGCTTGATACCGCGTTGCTTTCTCATTTCTTCTACTCGTTTGCCCACCATGTTAGCATCACCGTAACTTTTCGTGCGAATTTTCATGCTTTTTCCCGTCCTTTTGATATTTTTCTGCATTATATACCAAAAAGACTTTGTTATAATTCCGCAAAAGAATTTTAACAAAAAATGGTTCCAATTTGGAATATTTTCAACAAAGGTACGCCCATTTCAAATGGCAACGCCCAAACGAATTTTTTGTAGTGGGATATTATCCCCACACGTTTCAGCAATCCCAATTGTTTGTATGGCAGGATATCATCTTCCATAATATTTCAGCAACCCCAATGTGCTTGTATGGTAGAATACCATCTTCAAGCAAATGTACTTGTAGGGGAGGATATCATCCTCCCGCATGCTATCAACCCAAAACCAAAGGTCGCAAAACTTGTTTTTTGCCGACACGTAGTCGTTTTTTTGCGCAAAAAAGACCACCTCAATCGAGATGGTCTTTTTGTTTTATTGCAGGAATTATTCCTTTGTGTACTTTGGTTTAGCGGAGTATGTTGTGTGCAACAAGTCGTGCGCCTTGTGACTGTTTGGTTTACCGAAGAATTCTTCGTAAATCTTAAGTACGGATGCGTTTGTGTGACTTGTACGGTTGGACATTGCTCTGTCGCCCTTGTAAAGCACGCTTGCGCGCTTTGTAATCAAAGTTGCTTTGTCGCTGTTGTAGTCGATGTTGATTGGTTGACCGCCACCGTTTACACAACCGCCACGGCATGTCATCACTTCAACAAAGTGGTAGTCAGCCTTGCCAGCGCGGATTTGTTCGCAAATTTCTCTTGCTTGACGGATGCCGTTTACAACTGCAACCTTAACAGCAATGCCGTTGATGTTGTATGTTGCCTTTTTGATCATCTTGGAACCACGAACTTGCTTAAATTCGATATCCGCATTAGGATCGCCACCAAGCATTTCATTAGCAGTTCTAAGTGCCGCTTCCATAACGCCACCTGTTGCACCAAACAACAATGCTGCGCCTGTGTATTCGCCAAATGGACTGTCCATAACTTCGTCTGGAAGATTGTTGAAGTCCAAACTGTTTGTTCTGATTAGTCTTGCAAGTTCGCGTGTTGTCAAAACTGCGTCAACGTCTACAATACCATCAGTAAACGTACGGAGTTTTTCCCCTTTCTTTGCTGTACATGGCATGATGGAAACAACGTAAACGTCCTTTGGATCGATGCCTTGTTGCTTAGCGTAAACGTGCTTGATCATTGCGCCAAACATGTTTTGTGGGGATTTGCAACTGGAAAGGTGCGCAAGAAGGTCTGGGTAGTTGTGCTCGATGTAGTTGATCCAACCTGGGCAACAACTTGTAAACATTGGAAGTTGTCCACCGTTTTGGATGCGACCGATAAGTTCTGTTGCTTCCTCCATGATTGTGAAGTCAGCAGCGCAGTTAACGTCAAACACTTTGTCAAAACCGCAAAGGTGAAGTGCGCGTACCATCTTGCCTTCTACGTTTGTGCCAACTGGGTTACCAAATTCTTCGCCAAGAGCAGCGCGAACGGATGGTGCAGAGCCAACAACAACGTGCTTAGCAGGGTTTGCAAGCGCTTCTCTAACGCGAGTGAGTTCGTCCTTTTCTACAAGTGCGCCAGTTGGGCAAACTGTGATACATTGACCGCAACCGATACATGGAGTGTTGGCAAGGTGCATATCAAATGCTGTGCCGATGTGAGTAGCAAAACCACGTTCGTTAGCACCGATAACGCCAATTGTTTGTGTCTTGTTGCAAACGGCAACACATCTACGGCAAAGGATGCACTTTGTGTTGTCACGGATGAGGTACTCTGTGGAAGTATCTTGTGGTTCTTCGTTCATTTGACCTGCAAAAGCGTGGCAGTCGCAGTCGTATTCGTAACTGAGGCGTTGCAATTCGCAGTTTGTGTTACGATCGCAGGAAAGGCAATCTTTCTTGTGGTTGGAAAGGATAAGTTCCAACGTAGTCTTGCGAGATTTAAGAACCTTTTCGCTGTTTGTAAACACTTCCATACCTTCGGAAACGGGGTAAACACAGCTTGCAACAAGGTTGCGCATGCCCTTTACTTCTACAACGCAAATACGGCAAGCGCCAATTTCGTTGATTTTCTTGAGGTAGCAAAGTGTTGGGATTTTGATACCGATGCTTTTTGCAGCTTCCAAAATTGTTGTGCCGGCTTCTACTTGAACTGGCATATTATTAATTTTTAAGTTAATCATTTCTTACCACCTTCCTTGTAGATAGCTTTGAATTTACATTTAGATTCGCAAGCGCCACATTTTACGCACAAATCGTTGTCGATAACGTGTGGTTGCTTAACTGTTCCGCGGATAGCGTTAGCAGGGCAGTTGCGAGCGCAAAGTGTACAACCAACGCACTTTGTTGGGTCGATTTTGTATCTAATCAAAGATTTGCATACGCCAGCAGGACAAATCTTGTCGCGTACGTGCGCTACGTATTCATCGCGGAAGTACTTCAATGTGGAAAGTACTGGGTTTGGAGCAGATTGTCCAAGACCGCAAAGGGAGTTTTCTTTGATGTAGTAGCAAAGTTGTTCCATCTTGTCAAGGTCTTCCATTGTAGCCTTGCCATCGGTAACTTTGCAAAGCATTTCGTACAAACGCTTTGTACCAATACGGCATGCTGTGCACTTACCGCAGGATTCGTCAACTGTAAACTCAAGGAAGAATTTTGCAATGTCTACCATGCAGTTGTCTTCGTCCATAACGATCAAACCGCCGGAACCCATCATGGAGCCGATGGAGAGAAGAGTTTCGTATTCAATGGGGATGTCAATCAGTTCAGCAGGGATGCAACCACCACTTGGACCACCAGTTTGAGCCGCCTTGAACTTTTTACCATTGGGGATACCGCCACCAATGTCTTCGATAACTTGACGAAGTGGTGTACCCATTGGGATTTCTACAAGACCTGTGTTGTTGATCTTGCCACCAAGAGCAAATACCTTTGTACCCTTGGACTTTTCTGTACCCATTTGTGCAAACCAATCAGCGCCCTTCAAGATGATTTGCGCGATGTTAGCGTATGTTTCTACGTTGTTCAAAAGTGTTGGCTTGCCAAACAAACCTTTTACCGCTGGGAATGGAGGACGAGGACGTGGTTCGCCACGGTTACCTTCGATACTTGTCATCAAAGCGGTCTCCTCACCGCAAACAAACGCACCAGCACCAAGGCGGATGTCGATATCAAAATTGAAGCCTGTTCCCAAAATGTTTTTGCCAAGTAGGCCGTATTCACGAGCTTGACCAATAGCAACACGCAAACGTTCAACGGCGATTGGGTACTCAGCACGGATGTAGATGTAACCTTGTTGTGCGCCAACAGCGTAACCAGCAATTGTCATTGCTTCCAGTACAGCGTGTGGGTCGCCTTCCAGTACGGAGCGGTCCATAAATGCGCCTGGGTCGCCTTCGTCAGCGTTGCAGGCAACGTATTTGACGTCGCCAGGGGCATCCTTTGTAAATTGCCATTTGCGTCCTGTGGGGAATCCTGCGCCGCCACGGCCACGAAGACCGGATTTGAGCAATTCGTCAATAACGCCTTGTGGTGTCATTTCCGTCAAAGCCTTGATGAGCGCTTGGTAACCGTCGTAAGCAATGTATTCGTCGATGTTTTCGGGGTTGATAACACCGCAGTTACGCAAAGCAACACGTGTTTGCTTTTTGTAGAAGTTTGTTTCCGACAAAGCCTTGAGCTTGTTTGGCTCGTCCTCTTCGTCTTTGTGGAGCAAACGCTCTACAATACGTCCCTTTACAAGGTGTTCGCTAACAAGTTCTTCTACGTCTTCAATTTTAACGTGAGAGTAGAACGCACCTTCGGGGTAGATGATAACTACTGGACCAGCAGCGCAAAGGCCAAAACAGCCTGTTTGTACTACTTGAACGTCCTTTTCCAGTCCGCATGCTTGAATTTGTCTATTGAATTGTTTGATAATTTCTGCACTGCGGTTAGAGTGGCAACCTGTACCACCACAAACTAAAACGTGACTTCTAAACATTTTTTATTTACTCCTCGTTGTCAATGAGATATTGTGTACAAATATTTCCGCCGACAATGTGTTTGTCGATGATTTCCTTTGCTTTTGCAGGTGTCACACGGCAGTATGTAACCTTTTCCTTACCAGGTTCAAGCACTTCTACGATGGGTTCAAGTGTGCACATTCCCAAGCAACCGGTGCGAACAACCTTCACGTTTTTGAGTTGGCGATTGGCAACTTCGTCCATAAGTGTGTTGAACACAGGGCGAGCACCTGCGGAAATACCACAAGTAGCCATACCAACGATAACGCGAATTTCGTCGCTTGTGTCTTTGTCACGTACAACAATTTGTGACTTCATTTTGTCTCTTATTGCTTGGATATCAGCAATAGTTTTCATAACAGCATACCTCCGTTTATTGTATTCATGTTTTCATTTATCAACTGTTTTACAAATTGCAGTATTTCGGGAGTGTCCAATGGGATTCCCTCCAACTGTTGTTGTAGTTCTAGGGTGTCAAAGTCAAAGCCTTGACCGTTTGCATTGTATCGGTACACAATGCGTGTGTCGCCAAGTTCTGTCAGCAACGTCATTATTGTTTCTCCCACATCCCCAAGTGGTGGCCTGTCGATGTGGTCTACGGCAAAGGTTGTGGTAACGGTTGTGCCAACACCAAGTTGGCTTTGGATATCAAAACTTCCGCCTGCCATCTCCGCCTCCATTTTGATTAGTGGTATCCCCAATCCAACTTTGCGTGTTGTGCGCGTGGTGGTGTAGGGGTCGGTCACCTTTGCCAAAAATTCCTCTGTCATTCCGCAACCATTGTCTTTGATGGCGATTGTCAAGGTGTTGTTTTCCATGCTAACGTCAATTTCCACCAAGGTGGCCTTGGCTTTTAGGCTGTTTTCGGCAATATCCAGTATGTTCAAAGATAATTCTCTCACAATTCACCTCAACGCCTGCAAAATGCCCTTTGCCGAGCGCTCGACAACTTCCAATTCGCCATCGGCAACGCCAATATCTTCCAAGGTGTGCGCATCGCTGTTTGTGATAACTTTGCGCCCGGTGGTGTAGCGGTTTATTTGCTCGGTTGCAGTAGCGGAAATTTCCACAACGGAAAAGTCCTCCGTGACCGTACCAAGTATGGCAACCATGCCGTTTTCCTCGCGGTCGATGTGCGCCGCAACGGCAATGCCATTGTGTTGTTTTGCAAGTGAAACAACTTCCTCGACGGAAACCCCACTTGCCACAAGCAACATGCGTTGTTCCTTTCCAAGGACGTTGTCATCCTCGTCTAGTATCAGTTGCTCGCCAAAAATTTCCGCGCGGTTTTGTATGTCAGCAAAGTGAATACAATTGTAAAAACTTTGCAAGTCTTCGAATTTTTCAAACAAACACAAGATGTGGATGTCTTCCGCCGTTTGCAACTCCATGGCAGGCACCACAACAACGTCAAAAGCATCGCCAACGTCCATTGCCACTTTTACGTTGGCAATAGCATTGTGGTCGGCGATGGCAACGGCGTCAAGGCCTTGTAGCTTTGCAAATCCCACAATGTTGGATGGCGTCATGTTGTCATCGGCGCATGGGGACAAAGCGCTATGAATGTGCAAGTCGTACTTTATTCTCATGTTTGTGTTACTAGTGTTGTTTTAGCAGTTTTTTGCCACAAGCGCAATTGCCGAGTGCATATCTAGGCTTGTTGCAATAACGTTGATACCTTGGCTTTTTGCTCTTGCGACGAGCATTTCGTCAGGTGTGCAGTCTTCGCAAATGACAACCACAGCGCAATCTGTCAATGTTGCCACGGCGCAAACGTTAACGTTTGTCATGATGGTGTACCAAGCGCAATCGGGCATGGCGCGTCCCATAACAAAACTCAACAGATCTCCGGCGTATCCGCCGTTAATTTCGCGCTCGAAGTCGCTTTCAGCAACTGTTGTTGCGCCAAGGATTTTTGCAAGTTCTTTTACTGTCATTGTTTTTGTCCTTTGACCATGGGGCAAGGTGTATCTGCAGGAATTCGTCCCATCACGATATCTTCGCAAAAGGCACGGCAACTTGGCGCACCGCAAATTCCGCAGTCAAGTTGTGGTAACGTTTGGTAAATGCGTTGAATTTCCATCAACTTTTCAAAGGCAATTTGACGGTCGGAGTCAAAGCTTTGACCATCCGTTTGCAGTTGACGCTCCACAAGGTAGTATTCCAAAGGCTTGTCAATTTCCGCAAGGGTGTTACCAACTGCGGGGAACTTTTTGCGCAATTGACGTATGCGTGCCTTTGCAACAAATGGATTTTCCACGTTCAGTACGCCACCTACGCATCCGCTGATGCAAGCATTGAGTTCCACAAACTCAACGTCCGTCATACTGCCATTTTCCAATCTTTCCAAAATGTCAATAACGTTTTCGATACCGTCCGCTGCAAGGTACTTTTCGCACATCACGCCGGCAGCCTCGCCACCGCTACTTGCCCATTGCAAACCAAGCACGCCCATCTCCGAAAGGTTTTTGCTTTCGTGCAGTTTGGAAATGATTGGCATAAGCGCCATGTACACTTCCGCAACGGAAAGTACACCGTCAACGTAGTGGGAGTTTACCATCTTGTTTGCCTTCAAGGAGTAAACCTTTGCTGGGCAGGGCGACACAAAGAACACGCCAATGTCACTTTCCGCAACACCGTGGTGTGTGATTGCGCGCTCACGAGCCAACTTTGCCGAAATATCCACAGGTGGAAGTAGTGGCAAAAGGTTGGGCTTCAAGTTTTCGAAACGTTCGTTTATCAGTTCCAACACGGCAGGGCATGCTGTGCTGATGATAGGTTTTTTCAGTCGTCCCGCTGCAACAAGTTTTTGTGTAACTTGACTAACAAGTTCTGCGCCAATACCCACTTCAAACACAAAGTCGAAACCAATCTTCTTCAACGCTGTCAAAATGTAGTTGATGTTTGCCACGTTGTTGAACTGTCCGTAGAAGGATGGTGGAATAAGCGCAATCTTATACTTGTAGTTATTGATGATTTCCAACTTGTCGTAACTGGGGATTTTTGCAAGCGATTTGCAAATGCGTACGCACTCGCCACAAGCAACACACTTGTCGTAGATGATGCTTGCTTTGCCGTTGCGCACACGGATTGCCTCTGTGGGGCAACGTTTTACGCAGGATCCACAACCGATGCACTTGGATGCATCAAGAGTTACGGTATGAAGTTTTTTCAGGTTTGTGTTTTCCAAAACTCTTTTCTCCAATGTGATAGTAGTGTTTGTCTAACCAAGTTAGAACTTTACAGTCATTGTGATGTGTGTTCCTACGCCAACGGTACTTTCTATCTCAAATTCGTCGGTGTACTTACGCATGTTTGGCAGTCCCATGCCCGCGCCAAATCCCAAAGATCTAACGTCCTCGGTGGCGGTGGAAAAGCCCGGTTGCATGGCTTGGTTGATATCGGCAATACCTTCGCCAGTATCCACAAGCTGAACAACGATTTTGTCCATGTAAATGTCCGCAATAGCCTTTCCGCCATTTGCGTGAATAACCATGTTTATTTCCCCCTCGTACATGGCAATGGCGATGCGACGGATCATTTGTGGATTGATTCCCAATCCTTTCAAGCAAAATTTGACGTTTTCCGTTGCTTGACCGGCGGAAACAAAATTGTTGCCATCAACGTCATATTCAAGATGGATGTGTTGCATATCAGTTACCCGATGCAAGTCCAGCAGAGAACAACAATCCACATGCAGAGAACATGCGGTGTTGTGTCGTCATCATAACCAATCCCTTTTGCTTAGCAAGGGCAATGGCCTCCTCACTTGGACGCTTACCGCGAACAAACACAATGCACACCATGTCCATCATTTCCGCTGTGCGAACTACTTGTGGGTTGCAAAGACCTGTGATAAGCACCGATTGGTCCTTTACGTATGCCAAAACGTCACTCATCATGTCCGAGCCACAAGCGGAGTGCACTTCGTTGTGCTTGTTTTCTTCACAGCAAATAAACTCTGCCTCCAAAATTTGTGCAATTTGATTTATTGTCATAAAGTTTTCTCCAATGTACGACTATTCGTACTTAGCCAAAATACCTGCAACGTCGTCTGGTGTAATTTTGCCGTAAACGTCGTCGTTGATGGTCATAACTGGCGCAAGACCACAGCAACCTACGCAACGTGTTGCGTCCAAACTGAATTTGCGGTCGCGTGTGCATTCGCCACTTTCAATAGCAAGTAGTGCCTTTAGTTTTTCGTAGATTTCGCCAGAGCCTTGAACGTAGCAAGCAGTACCAAGGCAAATACCAATGCGGTATTTTCCCTTTGGGAACAAACTAAATTGAGAGTAGAACGTAACAACGCCGTAAACGTCGGACAAGGATACGCCCAATTCCTCTGCAATGATGGTTTGAACTTCGTAAGGAAGGTATCCGTACAAGTCTTGAGCAAATTGCAATGCAGGCATCAAAGATCCTGGTTGCTTTTTGAGTTCAGCAAGTTTTGCACGCAACAACGCTTCTTGTTCTGGTGTGCCTTCAAATGGCAATGTAGTACCTTTCATGTATAACCTCCAAAAATGTCTGTTTTGTCACATTTAGTGTAGATTTTTGCAATGCCTTCAACTGCGGTTTTTTGTGTACCACAGCGGAAAAACTACGCAAAAATCCACTTTAGTTTATATATTATATCATATTGTCGAAATTTAGCCAAATTTATTGATGTACTTTAGTGCATTAGATTTAATATTTAATTCCGATGGTGCCATAAGTTTTGCTTATGGAAACTATACCTTTCCTAAACAAAAATATATAATGAACATAACTTGCATATATCAAACAAAAAGCATTGTTGATTTTTGTTACAAATTTCCATTTTTCTAATATTTTTTTGTGATGTGCAATAAATTTGCTTGTGCCCTAACAAAAAAGTGCAACAAAAAAACCGCCTTGAAAACTCAAAGCGGTTTTTGGTTTTTTAGTTGTTATTTGGATGCTTTTTTCGCTTTTGCATTTTCTACAAGTTTGTCAACAAGTTTGTAGATTTCCATGATTACAACCATTGCAAATGCAAGGCCAACTGCGATAAGCAATTCGTTCCATTTCAATGCAACAGTTTGGAAGATACCTGTGTTCAAACCAGGGATGTAAACAACTGCCATTTGAAGAACGAAACCAAGGATAAATGCAAGGTTCAACATTTTGTTGTTCAACGTTGTCTTGTGGAAAATTGTGTGTTCACTCTTAACGTTGTAGGAGTGGAACAATTGTGTCAAAGCAAGAGTTACAAACGCCATTGTAGAACCAATTTTGTGTGCTACTTCTGCATCTGGGCCACCGATAACAGTTTCACCAATGATGTAACTTGTCAACGTCAACAAACCAACGCAAATACCTTCCAAAACGATGTGCAATGCCAAATTGTTAGCAAAGAAACCTTCTGTCTTTGGACGTGGTTGTTTTAGCATGATTTCGTCATCGGGGGCTTCCATACCAAGACCAAACGCTGGCAAGGAGTCGGTTACAAGGTTGATCCAAAGCAAGTGGATACTTGCAAGTGGGATACCAAGTTCCCAAGCGGTGTTACCAGTTCTGGTTGCAACACCTGTGATGATTGTAGCAAGCAAGATTGTCAAAACTTCACCAATGTTACTGGAAAGGAGGTATTTAACGCACTTGCGGATGTTGTCGTAAATACCACGACCTTGCTTAACTGCCTTGATGATAGTGGAGAAGTTGTCGTCTGTCAAAATCATGTCAGCAGCCTCTTTGGATACGTCTGTACCTGTGATACCCATTGCGCAACCGATGTCCGCCTTTTTGAGTGCTGGGGAGTCGTTTACGCCGTCACCTGTCATAGCAACAACTTTGCCGTGTGCTTGCCAAGCGGTAACGATACGAACTTTGTCCTTTGGTGCAACACGTGCATAAACGGAGAACTCTGCAATGTGTTCCATAAGTTCTTCGTCGCTCATGGCGTCAAGTTCTTCGCTGGAAACAGCGCGTTGACCTTCTTCCAAGATGCCAAGTTGCTTTGCAATAGCACTTGCTGTGATGATGTTGTCACCTGTGATCATTACTGTGCGAACGCCTGCTCTACGTGCAAGACGGATTGCATCAATAACTTCGGGACGTGGTGGGTCGATCATACCAACAAGACCAATCAGTTCCATGTCGTGTTCAAGGCTGTCGTTAATCTCTGGCATTTCGTCAAACACTTTGATGCCAAGTGCCAAGCAACGCAATGCGCGGGAGGACATGGAAACAATACCTTCTTCAACGCCGGGCAAAACTTCTGTGTTTGTCACGCGCTTGAGCATGATATCAGGAGCGCCCTTTGTGATGGATACGTATTTGCCATCAAGTTTAACAACAACTGTCATAAGTTTGCGGTCGCTGTCAAATGGGATTTCGCCAACGCGTTCGATACCGGAAATATCAATACCGTACTTATTGTTGAGTTCAATCAAAGCAGTTTCGGTTGGGTCACCGATACGCTTTTCAACGCCATCAACAACTTCGATTTTTGCATCACAGCAAAGAGCAAAGTGGGAGATGAGTTGGTGGTTACTTTCGTCAAGGTCGCTCAAAAGGCTAACTTTGCCGTTGTCGTAAACTTCCAAAACGGTCATCTTGTTTTGTGTCAACGTACCAGTTTTGTCGGAGCAAACAATACTTGTGGAACCAAGTGTTTCAACTGCGGGCAATTTCTTTACGATTGCATTTTCCTTTACCATCTTTTGAACACCAATGGACAAAACGATGGTTACAACTGTTGCCAAACCTTCGGGTACGGCAGCAACTGCCAAGGATACAGCCAATTTGAAGCAATCTACGATGGATTCGGTGCTACCACCTTCTACCAACAACCAGTCCAAAAGGAACACGCCCACGCAGATAAAGATGGAGATGATACCAATTGCTTTACCAACTTGTGCAAGTTTGTCTTGTAGTGGTGTAGTTGTTTTCTTTTGAGAGTTGAGCATGCCGGCAATTTTACCAATTTCCGTTTCCATACCAACTGCAGTAACAACTGCCTTTGCACGTCCCGCTGTGATAAACGTGGAACTAAACAACATGTTCTTGCGGTCGCCAAGCGCTGCAACGTCGTCTGTGATGGTATCAACAAACTTTGTTACTGGCAAGCTTTCGCCTGTCAAAGCGGATTCGTCCACTTGAAGGTTAACTGCATCAATCAAACGTGCGTCCGCTGGGATAAAGTCGCCCGCTTCTACCAAGATGATGTCGCCAACAACAAGTTCGCTACTTGGGATTTGGTCAACCACGCCGTTACGGATAACTTTGCAGTTAGGCGAAGACATCTTTTTCAATGCCTCCAACGATTTTTCCGCCTTGCTTTCTTGTGTTACACCCAAAATCGCGTTGAGCATAACAACAACAAAAATAACAACGCTTTCTACCCATTCGTGTGGGTCAACAATAAGGGAAACAATTGCCGCAATCAACAATATGATGATCAGTACGTCGGTAAATTGTTTCAGGAACTTGATTATCCAAGGTTCCTTTTTTGTTTCTTGCAGTTCGTTAAGACCATGTTTTTCGCGACTGGCAAGCACTTGCTCAGCGGACAAACCACTCTTAACGTTGGATTGTAGAAGTTCTACAACCTCAGCGCTACTTTTTTTGTACATAATGTACCTCCATAAAAATTTTACAATCAAAAAGACCCCATGCGAGTATTCGCACAAGGTCTTGCAAAATCAAAATTGATCGTTATGACCGAACTTTCGTTGTGATGACGACCATAACCAAGCACAAAGCTTCTGCTACTCCCCTCAAAATAGGATTCTTTTCAATTGCAATTATTATATATTAAATTTTTGCGATTGTCAACGCAAAAAAAGCATTTTGCTACATTTACCACTCTATTTATACCAAAGCCCCAACAATGCCACTTGTTTGTTGTAGTTATGTGCCAAAAACGCACATTTATGCAATATTTCGACACAATTTTCGCTCAAACACCGATACAACCGCCCCAAAAGCGTCAATAACAACATTACCAAACTCAATCAACACACATCACGTCGCACGCATCCACCAACTCAATACTAACACCAACAAACCAATCGTAGGGCGTGCGTAACTCTACTATCTACATATTGCACCACAAATCCAATACAACCAACACCGTAGGGGAGGGGTTTCCCCTCCCGCATCTAACCACCAACCCAATACAAACACCAACAAACCCAAACCCAACAAGGAGCTCAATATGAAAACCCTAGCCGTAGTAACAATCATCGTAGCATTTTTAGCAATCGTATTTTGCGCGCCCGCCCAAACCAACACGCAATTTTTGCGTATACATATCCGTGCAGACAGCAACGACCAAGCCGACCAAGACGTCAAGTACCTTGTCAAAAATGCCGTTGTCAACTATCTTGCGCCACATCTCGCAAACGCCACGACCAAACAAAAAGCAATGCAAATTGTGGAGCAACAAATGGAAAATATCCAACACGTGTGTCAAAAAACGTTACAAAACAACGGCTTTACCTACTCGGCAAAGGTCAAACTTTGCAAGGAAGCTTTTCCCGATCGCAGTTACAATGGCGTAACTTTGCCACAGGGTGTGTACGATGCGCTCATCATCGAACTGGGCAGCGCCCAAGGTAACAACTGGTGGTGCGTGGTGTATCCTCCATTATGTTTTGTCGGCGCGGAAAACAACGGCACAAACACAATCGTGTTCCAAAGCAAACTTGTGGAAATTGTCAACCAATGGATGGCAAACAACAAGTAGTATTTTTCAAAAAACAACCACGTATCCGCGAAAAATCACTTATTTCCCATTGAATTGTTGGAGATTTCGCGCTGATATTTGTTGTTTATTGCATCAAAAATTGACTATCAACAACACAAATACATATCACTTATACGGTGTCACAACCAATTTTATTTCGTCAATAACGTAGGGGCGACCTGTGGTCGTCCGTCAAACCAAGCAATTCAAAACGCATAATTTTCCTCCTGCAATGGCATACTAACCAAAATGTCTAAGGAGGATTTTTTTGTGTCACAAACAAACAAAGTAAAACTTACTGCCTTTGTTTTGGCGCTTGTGACAGTTGCAACGCTTGCCTTTGCTGTGTCGTTGCCTCGTGCTGATGCTGCCGTAGTCAAGGTGGGCTCTCGCGGACAAACTGTCAAAACTATTCAAACCAAACTCAAGCGCTGGGGCTACTACAAGGGCAACGTCGATGGTATTTTCGGTAGCCAAACCAAGTCTGCCGTGCAATATTTCCAACGCAAAAACGGCCTAGTTGTGGATGGTATCGTGGGCAAAGCCACGGCTCGCGCAATGGGTGTTACCCTTTCCGGCACGACAAGTAGCGGTGGTTCCACCAATGCTGGGGGACTGTCCAACTCCGACTTGTACCTACTTTCCTGCTGTGTCTACGGCGAGGCCCGTGGCGAAAGTTACACAGGCAAGGTTGCCGTTGCCGCGGTGGTTTTGAACCGCATCAAAAGTAGCAAATTTCCCAACACCGTTAGCGGTGTTATTTACCAAAAGGGCGCATTTACCTGTGTTGCCGATGGCCAAATCAACCTTGGCACCAACGACGAGTGCACTCGTGCCGCCCAAGATGCCTTGAACGGCTGGGATCCAACCGGTGGCGCGCTGTACTACTTCAATCCACAAACCGCCACAAGCGCGTGGATTTGGTCACGGCCACAACTAGTCACAATCGGCCGTCACATCTTTTGTGCGTGAGGTGAACCATGGTCAAAAGTAGCAAAGTAAAATCATTTTGGATTGCCTTTTTCGCAATCTTGTTCGTGATTGCCACAATTTGTGGCACGTACCACGCAATTTCCATGCAAAACGCCTTGAGGCACGTCAAAATGTCGGTAATCGACGACGAAAACGTCTACAAAATCGGCATGGAAAACACCCAAAAACAAAGTTTGTACTTGGTGTGTGACGCTCTCAAAAACATGGATGCCAACCTCGGCAAAGTGGCTGTTTCCAACGACACATCGCATCAAGCGGAACTTTTGACGGACGTTGCCATCTGCGCAAGCGAAGTGTCCTGTCAACTTGCCAACTTGCCCATCGAAACAAACGATGTCCTTGCCAAGTGCGAAAAGTTTGCCAACCAAACGCAGGACTACGCCACCTACCTTGTGGGCAGGATTGCAAGCGCAAACCAACTGCAACAGGATGAGCGTTGCGCTCTTAAAAACCTACAACGTGTCGCAAAAAACATGTACGACGTGTTCCAAAACTATGCGGAAAGTGATTCGGCAATGTTCATCACAAACGGCACAGGAGTGAGCGGTGTTGGCGATTTGACGACAATGTTGAAGGGCGTCAAGGACGATGCCTTCACCTACGAAAAACTCATCTACGACGGTCCATTTTCCGATTCGGTCGAGCAAAAACACATCACGTGTACGCAAAAAATCAGCCACAAGCAGGGTAGCGATATCGTCAAAAAGCACTTTGGCGAAAACAAGTTCGTGCGCGAGATTGCTCAAAAATGCCCATTGTACGTCTACCAAACGCAAAAGGGCGAAGTAACTTTAACAAGCGATGGCCGTGTTGTCGAGTACGAAGCAACGCAAGTTTTTGATGGCAAAAAATCTTTGGACGGCAAGCAATGCATCGCCAAGGCGGAAGAGTTTTGCCAAGCGCTCGGCTACAACGTCAAGGGCATTTGGGTAAGTAACGTGCAGGACTACGTAACCTACGTCAACTGCGCAACGGTGGTGGATGACGTCATCGTCTACCCCGAACTAATCAAGGTGGCTGTGGACACATCCAACGGCCAAATTGTCGGCCTCGAGGCAAAGAGTTATCTCATAAATCACAAGTCGCGCCAAGTGGATTTTGGCACAACAAGCCAAAGCGATTGCCAAAAGCAGTTGGACAAATCCCTTCGCGTAACCAACGTTGCCAAGAGCCTGATCGAAATCAAGGGCAAGGAACACTTCGCCTACGAATTCGAGTGCACCGATGGCACAAATCAGTACTACGTGTACGTGGATAGCCACACCGGCAAGGAAGTGCAAATCTTCAAAGTGATTGCCAATACCGAAGGCCACACCGTGATGTAATTATTGCAAATGCAATGTCTATCAACACCGTAGGGCCCCTCCCGTATATTTATAACAACTGCTCAATTATACCGCAGTAACGGAATGTAGGTCAATGGTTTACTCTAGCAGATATTGTAGGGGCGGATTGCATATCCGCCCGCATATTACCAACTGCTTAATCAAACCGAACTAAACGGAATGTAGGGCGGGGGGTTTACTCCCGCCGAAATCTCAAATGCACATCCTTATCAAGGCTCCCACTTTGGGGGAGCTCCTGCGTAAGCAGGTGAGAGGGCAAACAAAAACAGTATACCCCCTCTCAGTCACTATGGTGCCAGCTCTCCCCCACGGAGAGCCTTTTCAATATGTCGTGTAGGGCAAGGCCTGCTCCCGCCGAAATATTTAATATCGTTTTCGATATGTGATGTGTTATCGTAAGTGATAAAAAAGCCTCCCTTGTGTAAAGGGAGGTGGATTGCGTAGCAAGACGGAGGGATTGTAGGGGAGGCTATCAGCCTCCCGCATACAACCACTTACCTTTTCAACGGGAGGATACTATCCTCCCCTACAAACAAAATCACACAAAAAAATGGGACGGAAAATTCCGTCCCATCAAAAATTTTATGTAATTTTTATGCCGAGATTGGTCTAAACCTAATCTAATTAAGCACCGTATGTCCAAGCAACTGCGCCTTGGATGGATGTGTTTGCGCAACCGATGATTGTCATCAAAGCAGCGTTTACAAGACCAGCGAGCCAAGCATTGCCTGTACGTACGTAGATACGACGTGCCATTACTGTTGCGATTGCAATAGATGGGATCATTGGGAATGCGTGGATGTAGTGCATGTTGTTGGAAGCGTGGATCATAGCGCCGTTGTTGATGAAGTAGTTGTTAGCATGCCATACAATGATCATGAAACCAGCTACGTTGAATACAACGTTGATAGCGATTGTAGCCCATTCTGGAAGGTCTTTTACTCTGTAACCTTGAGCAAGTGCTGCCATGGTGATGTAGTAGAATGCGAAGAATGGGATGTACTTCATCATGCTTGCGATACGTTCAAAGTTGAATACTCTTGGACCGAATACCCAAACTTGGTGTTGAACAGTGAATGTTCTCCAGATGAGATCAACTGCACTGTAGAATACGATAACAAGGATAGCTGCAAGAACGATTGTCTTGAGAGCGTTACCAAAGCTACGGATTCTGAAACCAGCAAATGGAGCTTCGTCGTGAGCAGCGTAGTCATCGCCGTATTTAACAACGTTGATGATGTGGTTAACAAGCCAGATAAGACCAGTTACGATCAACGCGAAGATAGCACACATGATACCCCAAGCAGCCATCTTACCCATGTTTACATAGATAAAGCCTTCTGCAGCGTTATCAAGGAGTTGGTCAAGACCAAGCTTGCTGTACCAGTTACCTTCAGCAACAAGGTTGTGGAAGGAAACAGCACCAAAGATTGTTGTGAGGAGACCACCAAGCCAGTAAGATACGTGCTTGCGAGGACGTGTCAAGAGAACTGGAGCTTCAGCAGGTTCACCCTTCAAGGATGCAAATGTCTTGGATTGAAGCAACAAGTCAAGGATTGGAAGAAGCATTGCGAACAAACCAAGGATACCGAAAGCGGAGCAAACTTCTTTCATCCACCATGTTTGGTTTGTAGGAGCTTTGTAGTTGTAACCATCAACAACACCAAATGCGTTGTAGAAGAAGTCAATTACGTGAGCAGCTGTTTGTGTGGAGCAGTGGTTCATTGGGTGAGTTTCTTTTGCTTCGTAAACGGCACGGATTTGTTGTGTGCTGGAAGCAAGTGCTGCGCCCTTGTTTGCTACGGATGCAAGTTTGCGGCCGTCTGGTTGAGCGATGAGTTTGCCACCAGCGTAGATACCGCCGTTAACTGTTGCCCAATCGTCGTCAGGTGTTGGATCAATACCACGTGTAAATTTGAAAGCAGGTTTGGATTGCAAGTAGTAGTATGTGTTACCACTTGTTGTGAACGCGTAGTATTTACCACCCTTAACGTACTTTGTAGCTTGAACGTATTCGTCACCCTTCTTAACGAAGAAGTTACCAACGTTGTCTTCGTTAACAGCACTGCTGTGTTGAAGAACGTATGTCTTTTCTTTAAGTTGAGAACCGCCGTAGAAGAATTCGTCAGCGTTACCTTTTACAAGACCAGCAGCAATGATGTTTGTGGATTGCAAAGCACCAGTTGGAGCGCCAGCAGCTTGAACGAGGTAAGCAGATACGATACCCATTGCTTTACCAGCTTTGAAGTTAGCATCTGTTTGGTTCTTAGCTGTTTGAGAGTCCAAAGAAAGAACGTTTGTTGTGGAGTAACCACCCATGGAGTGACCAGATACACCAATGCGAGCTTTGTCTACTTCTGGAAGGTTGTAGCAGTACTTAGCAGCATCCAAGTGAGTTGTATCGAAGAAGCTGGATGTACCAGATGTGTTGTGACCGTGGTTGTGTTGGTCGATGATTACAACAACGTATCCACGACGAACAAGTTCGATAGCGTTTTGGATTTGCATTTCGCGGTTGTTGTACAAACCGTGGGAGAATACTACAGCTGGGCGAGAACCTGGTTCAGCCTTCTTAGGTCTGAAGAGAACACCAGAGATAACTTTACCGTTAACTGCGTAATCCTTAGTTTGAACGTCACCAACAGTTTCGTATTCTGTTACGATTTCTGTCTTAACTTTCCAACCAGTTACCTTACCATTGGAGTCGAGTTCTGGTTCCAAAACAGGGTCACCATTAGCATCGAGAACGGGAACTTCCTTTGTGATTGGGTTACCGCTAGCGTCGAGCTTTGGAACTTGCTTTGTACCATTTGTTGTGGTAAGCGTCTTTGTGCCTTTGTTTGTTGCATTACGCAAATCTTCAACTGTGTAACGCCATCCAGCAGTTTGGATGTAGGAACCAAGAAGAGTCGCGAGAAGCACAACAGCAACACAAATTGCCAATGTGATCAAAATGCGCTTTTGACGTGCGCCTTGACTTTGATTTGACATTATCAAATCCTCCTATAAAAAATATTTTTTATATACCTGCTTGCTCTGCACAAGCAAAAAGTATCAACTTTAGGTAAACTTTCCGTTTACAAATAAAAAAAGCAAACCGAACCAATTTCAATGTAGACTAATACAACTTTTACATATTCAATTGGTTGTTTGCTCCCCTTTAGTCGAGCTGTTTTTTTCAGCCCAAATTAAACCTACCAAGATTATACAATATTGATTTTCCAATTTCAATAGGTTTTTGAAAATTTTTTCGAAAAATATTAAACTTTTTTTGAAAAAAAGCCAAATTTCGACAACTTATTTGCGAAAAACGAACGAACGTATAGCACCGTTCAATATTACAGTAATGTTATACTGATTTTTTTTGGGGGCGTTGATACCAAAGCAATATTTTGCAAACAAGATATTGCTATGCAATGCAAAAAAATGGGGCGATCAAGTCGCCCCATCAAAAATTTTATGTAATTTTTATACTGCAATTTCCGTCCAGTAAAACCTAACTAAACGATTGGGTAGTACCAAGCAGGAACTGCGCCAACGGATGTGTTTGCACAACCGATGATGCACATCAACGTTGCGTTTACAAGACCAGCCAGCCATGCGTTGCCTGTACGTACGTAGATGCGACGTGCCATTACTGTTGCGATAGCAATGGATGGAACCATTGGGTAAGCGTGGATGTAGTGCATGCTGTTGGATGTGTGGATCATTGCGCCATTCTTAATGAAGTAGCTGTTTGCGTGCCATACAATAAGCATGAAGCCTGCTACGTTAAAGAACACGTTGATAGCAATTGTTGCCCATTCTGGAAGGTCTTTTACTCTGTAACCTTGTGCGCCGGCAGCCATCACAAGATAGTAGATAAAGAAGAATGGAACGTATCTCAACATACTGGATAGGCGGATAGCATTAAATACTCTTGGACCGAATACCCAAATTTGCATTTGAACTTTGGTTGTTTGCCAAATGAAGGTTACAACGCTGTAGAATGCGACAACAAGGATCACAGCAAGACCAAGAGTCTTAAGGATGTTGCCCCAACTACGGATCTTAAATCCAGCAAATGGTTTTTCGTCGTGTGCTGCAAAGTCATCGCCGTACTTGTAAATGTTGATGATGTGATTTACAAGCCAGATGATACCAGTCATAAGCAATGTGAACAGTGCGCAGTAAATACCCCACGCAGCCATCTTACCCATGTTGGTGTAGATAAAGCCAAGTTCTTTGTTGTCTAAAAGCAGGTTCAGTCCGGTAGCATTGTACCACTTGCCCTCTGCTGTGAGGTTGTGGAAACTTACCGCACCAAAGATTGTACCAAGGATACCTGCAAGCCAGTAACTTACGTGCTTACGAGGACGAGTGAGGAGTACTGGTGCTTCAGCAGGCTCACCCTTCAAGGATGCAAACAATGGTGTAGTCAACAACAAGTCGAGGATTGGAAGGAGCATTGCAAACAAACCGATGATACCGATGCAAGCAAAACCTTCTTTGATCCACCAAGCTTGGTTCATTGGAGCAAGGTACTTGGAGCCTTCAACAACACCGTACACGTTGTAGAAGAAGTCAATCACGTTAGCAGTTGTTGGAATGGAGAAGTGGTTCATTGGGTGAATTTCAGCTTCTTCGTAAACTGCGCGTAGACTTGTCGTTGCATTTGCAAGCGCTTGACCCTTTGTAAGTTGAGATACACGCTTGTTGCCTTCGGGTGCTTTCAAAAGCGCGCCATTAGCGTACATTGCACGGTTTTGTGTTACCCAATCATCAGCTTGTGTTGGGTTAACGCCACGTGTGTAGAAGTAACATTGTTGTGATTGCATGTATTGTGCAGTTCTACCAATGTTTGTGTAAGCGTAGTATTCGCCATTTTTGCTGAACTTTGTAGCAGGAACGTATTGGTCGCCTTTCTTTACAAAGTAGTCTTTGTAGTTGAGTTCCGTTACGGTGCCTCTGTTTTGAAGGATGTATTGTTTTTCCTTCAAGATAGATCCGCCGTAGAAGAATTCATCCGCATTACCCTTTACGATAGCAGAACCAAGGATGTTGGAACCAAGATCGTTAAATGTAACTCTTGTACCACTAACTGTAATCTTGCCGGAAGCAATCGCATCTCTTGCACTTTGTGACAAAATGTTGAAGTCTGTGCTAAGTGTAAATGGTGTGGATGCACCAGCAGCTTGAGTAACACCAGATGAGAACAAACCCAAGTGACGCATTGCCTTGAAGTTTGCATCTGTTTGTGTACCAGGAAGTACGCTGTCGTTTTGCAATGTAGCGTTAGTAGCCGCGCCACCCATGGAGTGACCGGAAATACCAATGCGAGCAGGGTCTACCTTGCCTGTGTTAATCAGGTAAGCAGCCGCTTCGATAACACCCACTTGTTGACCGGATGCGGTGTCGGTGTTGTGACCGTGGCTAGCATTGTCGATCGTCAAAACAACGTATCCACGACGAACCATTTCAATTGCAAAGGAAAGTTGCATTTCGCGGTTGTTGTAAGCACCATGTCTAAAGATGATTGCTGGCAGTTTGTTATCTACGCTTGCGCGCTTTGGCATAAACAAAATACCAGAGTCAATGTTACCCTTGAGTGTGTAGGTTGTTTCTACGTGTTTGGTAGGGTCGGGATCATCAACAGGTGTACGAACAATTGTGCCTGTGTTGGAAACATTGCGAAGGTCGGATACTTTTACACTCCAGCCGTTCGTTTGAATGAGAGATCCTACAACTGTCGCAAGCAAAACCGCCGCAAGACAAATTGCCAGGAAGATCAACGAGCGCTTACGCTTTGCAGCAGCACCTTGATTTGGGTTACCTTGAACTTGATCTGACATTATCAAATTCCTCCTTTTTTAATTTTATATACTCGTTCACTCTGCGCGAACAAAAAGTATCAAAGTAGTGTTGCCCTTTCAAAAAGCAATTTTTTGTACAAAAAAAAAGCAAGCGTTGCACAAATTGTTATGTAATTTTCGAGTAGTCGGTGTAGGGCTAAGGGAAAGTTACTTTGCGTAAGGCTTGCTCAAAGTGGAAACGGATTTTCTTGGCTAATCTTGTTACTTCTCTTGTAAACAAAAAATAGCCAACATCAAACGGATATGTAATTTTCGAGTAGTCGGTGTAGGGCTAGGGGAAAGTTACCTGAGTTGGTGTCAGCATGTACTAGTTAGAAAACGTGTTTTCAGTCAATATTAAGTTATGCCACCATTATACAGTAAACTTTATCGAAAATCAATACCCTTTTTGAAATTTTTTTACTTTTTTTTACAAAATTTTACAAAATTATGCCATAGTAGTGTTTCTACTATGTTGTAGAATTGATATTTTTTGAGCAATGGCAAAAAATTCTGTAGCCACTTGACGGCTTTGGGCCGTTGCTATATAATATTGATATTAACAAAATAATATACACTTGACTTATTGTATGGTGGTGGCAAGCATTTGCGACAAATCAATTTGCAACAGTTTTTGCTGATTGTCAAACAAAGGCTAGTTACTAAACTGCAGTCAGTCAAGCGCTAGGAGGATAACCATGTCTTACACAAACCGTAACCAAATCCCCGAAAAATACAAGTGGGACCTCTCCGACATTTTTGCTACCCCTGCCGATTGGGAAGCGCGCTTTGTAGAAATGAGCACAAAGCACCAAGATCTTGCCGCATACCAAGGCAAACTTGGCAACAAAGCAACTTTGCTCGAGTTTATGAAACTAAGCGACGAGTACGACCTTCATCTTAGCCAACTTTATTGCTACGCATTTATGAGTTACAACGAAGACGCTCAAGACCCCGAGCGTCAAGGCAGATTTATGCGTTGCTACAGTATGCTCACACAATTTTCCGCCGCAACAGCATTTGTATCTCCCGAACTTTCCGCACAGCCCGACGAGTACCTCAAGGATTGCATTGCTGATCCAGCATTTTCCGACTACGACATCCAACTTCAAAACATCTTAGATGGCAAAGCGCACATCTTGTCCGCAGCGGAAGAAACGTTGATGGCTCGCGTTGGCGCTTTTTCCGGTCAATTCCAAGAAGTTTTCAACCGTTTGGACAGTGGCGACATCAAATTTGGCTCCATCATGGTGGATGGCAAGGAAGTAACACTTGGCCACGGCACCTATTCCATGTGCTTGGATCACAAGGACCAAGAAGTTCGCCGTCAAGCATTCCAAACCTACTACAAGGGCTACATCGACAAAATCAACACACTTGCTGGTTTGTACGAAGGTAGTGTAAAGGCCGATTGGTTCCGTGCCCAAGCAAGAAAGTTCAACTCCACAATGGAAATGGCCCTTTTCAACGAACAAGTAGACAAAGCCGTTTACGACAACCTTATCAAGTGCATGCACACAAGTTTCGAGCCATTGCACAACTACATTGGCCTCCGCAAACGCTTGATGGGTGTAGAAAAACTCCACATGTACGACTTGTACACATCCATCTTCGAAGATGCTAATCTCTCCTGCGAGTACGAGGAGGCTTGCGAACTTGTTCTAAAGGGCCTTGAACCCCTTGGCGAAGACTACTTGGAAGTTGTTCGTCATGCATTTGCTAACCGTTGGATCGATGTTCACGAAACTCCAACAAAGCGTAGCGGTGCGTATTCCATGGGCGTGTCCGGTGTTCACCCCTACATGCTTTTGAACTACCAAAAAACCACCCACGACATCTTTACAATCGCCCACGAAATGGGCCACTCCATGCACTCCTACTACAGTAGCAAAACTCAACCTTTGGCAAAGGAAGGCTACAAGATTTTCGTTGCGGAAGTTGCATCCACCTGTAACGAAGTGTTGCTTTTGAAGTACCTTCTCAAGACCACCACAGACCAAAACGTAAAGAAATACCTTCTTCAATACTACCTCGACATGCTCCGCACAACAATGTACCGTCAAGCAATGTTTGCCGAGTTCGAGCAAATCTCCCACGACATTGTGGAAAAGGGGCAACCTCTAACAGCGGATGTTATGTGCCAAAAGTACTTGGAACTCAACAAGATGTACTATGGCGAACACGTAGAACACGATCCCGAAATTGCTTACGAATGGGCGCGTATTCCTCACTTCTACCGCGCATTCTACGTTTACAAGTACTCCACAGGTATCATTTCCGCAGTTTGCATTGCCGAAAAGATTTTGAACGAAGGGGAGCAAGCGCTTGCCAACTACAAAAAGTTCCTTGGACTTGGTGGTAGTATGGACCCAGTATCGGAACTCAAGGTTGCAGGTGTAGATCTCACCAGCGAAGAACCATTCCAAATCGTTGCAAAATCCTTTGCCGACACTTTGGCCGAGTTGGAAGAGTTGTGCAAATAGGCTAAGTCTTGTTCGCAACATCTTGTTGTCTTTTGGTGGCAAAAAACTCACACAATCTCTCGCATTTTGCTCGTCCGCAATTTGTAAATGGCTCTCACTTTGGGAGAGCTGTCACGATAGTGACTGAGAGGGCATAGGGCACGATATGTTAAGTCAACAATGTGCCTTGATTGTAGGGGAGGATATCATCCTCCCGCATACAGCAACAAACTTTGTGCTCCTCCGCACCCTGTGTAACTATACATAGGGCCTTCCTCCGAGAGGAAGGGGGACCGCTTGCGGTGGAAGGAGCCCACGTAGAGCATTTTGCTCGTCCGCCAAATAGCCAACTACAAAATAATATTTAACAACCAAAAGGGTAATTTGTTCCGCTTGAACAATTTGCCCTTTTTGTATTGAAAACAACATTTTTGTGTGGTATAATGATACGAACTATGTTGCAGACTATGGTGTTTCACAACCGTAGGGGAGGGGTTGCCCCTCCCGCAAACTACCCACGTTATACATCTAATAGCCCTCAAACATAGGACAAATTGATGTGCATGCAAATACTTATTTAATATTGATTTATCTACAAATATCCATTTAATATCGTTATCAAAACCCCAAAAACGAGGTGTAATATGAACAAATCTTCAACGTTGCCACGCAAAACGCGTGTGCTAATCATCATTGGTGTGATTGTTGGCGTAATTGGCATTGTCATTGGTGCATTGTGCATCAACGTGGCCGTTTTCCGCAAAAACTACTTCACACAACTGCCCGACAAGGTGGATGCCCTCAACCCAACAGGCAACCAACCTTTGCGCGCTGTCGGCCGTGGCATCTACGACAAAAACGGCAACCGCGTGGCACTAAACGGCATTGGCTTTGGCAACTGGTTTTTGCAAGAACAATACTTTTCTCCTGTTGGCATTGGTGCTGAACTAAAAAAGGATGGCTCTTTTGCAAAAGTTAACTACCAAGGCGTTGTCGAAGGCTATTTGGAAACCTTCCAGGACGAAGTTGTAGAACTTATGCTCAAAAACCCCAATCTTACCGAGCAACAAGTAAAAGATTTGTGGGAAATGTACTACGACAACTTCATCCAGGAAGAAGATTTTGCCAACGTCAAAAGCTTTGGTTTGAATACAATTCGTCTGCCAGTGTACTTCCGTAACTTTATGGAAGGCCCCGATGACGAACATCTTGTTATGCGTAGTGATGCATTTGTTCGCCTAGACTGGTTCTTGGAAATGTGCAAAAAGTATGGTTTGTACGCCATCATTGATATGCACGGCGTTGTTGGTGGCCAAAATGGCTACGAGCACAGCGGTACACGCGATATCGATTTTTGGAAAAACGAAATCTACCAACAAGAAATGTGTACCTTGTGGAAGGAAATTGCCCTTCACTACAAAAATGACCGCCCAGATTTGTACGAAACAATTGCCGCCTACGACCTTGTAAACGAGCCGGTAGACCGCAACACACCTGCAACAACTCGCAAACAAATTGCCGTTATGGACAAAATGTACCAAGCCATCCGCGAAGTGGACAAAGACCACATCATCAGTATCGAGTTTTGTTGGTTCTTCAACGTGTTCCCCAATCCGGAAAGATACGGTTGGGAAAACGTCCTCTACCAAATCCACCTTTACAACTGGACGCACGAGTTTATTTCTAACGACTTTTTCTACTGGGTGCAAGACCTTTGCCACTCCGTTTCCGCCTACGACGTCCCTTGCCTAATTGGCGAATTTACGTTTTTTGACGATGTCGACGCTTGGACAACATGGCTAAACAACTATGACGAGCGCGGTTGGAACTGGTGCACTTGGACCTACAAAGCAATAAGCCCCAGTTGGTGGGATAACAGTTGGGGTTTGTATGTCCGCAAACTCCACCTTCAAGACAAGGAAATCAAGTACAAGCTTGACCTTTCCATTGCAACCTACGACCAAATCTATGCCGAGTGGCAACTGCTTGGCACGTCCGCTGGGGACTACCGCGCCGATGGTATCTTGGCAAGGGTGTTGAACGCCCGCATGCAACAAGGAAAGTAACATTCTTCCGTTTGATTTATTTCACAAATGGTTTGTAATCACAATGTAGGGGCGGATTCAATATCCGCCCGCAATTCAAAACAAAAATTCATCCATCAAATCTCAAAAAAACACCACGTAGTCGCGTTTTTTGCTTGCCAAATCGCGTAAAAAGGACTAAAATAGTATCACAATATTTATCGAGGAGAAAAATATGACAGATTGTACTCACGATTGCTCCACTTGCTCACAAAATTGTAGCGAGCGTGACAAACAAAGCCTAATCAAACCCTTGCACGAGGGCGCACGCGTTAACAAGGTTATCGGTGTCGTAAGTGGCAAAGGTGGCGTAGGCAAATCCCTTGTAACAAGCCTTCTTGCCGTTGCAATGCAACAAAAGGGCTACAAATGCGCAGTTTTGGATGCCGATATCACCGGTCCATCCATCCCACAAGCCTTTGGCATCCACGACAAAGCCATGGGCGATGGCACAGTTATCTTCCCTGTGGAAACAAAAACAGGCATCCAACTTATGTCCATCAACCTACTTTTGGAAGACGAAACCGACCCAGTTGTTTGGCGTGGCCCAGTTATCGGTGGCGCTGTTCAACAATTTTGGACGGACGTTGCTTGGCACGACGTTGACTTCATGTTTGTGGACATGCCCCCAGGAACAGGCGACGTAGCCTTGACAGTTTTCCAAAACTTGCCAATTGATGGCATTGTTGTGGTAACAAGCCCACAACAACTTGTAGAAATGGTTGTTTCCAAGGCGGTAAAAATGGCGGACATGATGAACGTTCCCGTGGTTGGCCTTGTGGAAAACATGTCCTACTTTGCTTGCCCCGATTGTGGCAAAAAGCACTTTATCTATGGCGACTCCAAAATCGACAACTTTGCCGACGACTACGGTATCGACACAGCGGTAAAACTCCCCATCGATCCCAACTTCGCGCGCCTTTGTGATGGTGGCAAAATCGAAGATGCCAACACCGAACTTGTTCAAGATCTCATCAACAAAATTTTGTTCTTGTCCCAAGACTAAGTTTGCGCATGAATGGCAAAAACACACCACGTATCCAAAAAAATGCACAAAATCTCTCGATTTTTATCGAGAGATTTCTTTTTTATCCAAGTTTTACGCACAATTTAACTTCACTTTTTTATCCAAACAAAATCTAGCAAAGTGTGCTGTCACGGCAATTGTTTGGTGCAATTTGGTGTTGCAAAAAATTGTTAACAACCAATAAAAAAAAATTTCAAAAAAGTTTGCAAACTTTGCAATAAAAATTCACTTTTGTTTATTGTCTAGATGGAAAAACAAAAGCAATGTTACGGCATTATCAATTCTTCTATAAAAACAATTGCAAATCCTTCTATCGTCTTGCGACAAACATCGCTTCTGTGTTTCCGATAGTTTCTCTCTTATGCGTGTGGTAGCGCGCAGAAGGTGCCCTTGTCTTGCCGACAGGGGCATTTTTTGTTACAAAAAAGAGCAAAAGTGAAGTACTCACTCTTGCTCTGTTTGGTCGATATTCAGTTTTACTTGTCACTTTCTTGCTGTGGTTCAATTGCCATTTTGCAGGCCTTTTTCGCCTTTATTTCGCGTATTATTTGTGGCAAGGATACCAGCGCAAACAGCACAACAACAATTCCCGCAAAGCACAGCAATCTCAAACCGATGTCCTTTGGGAAAAAACTTACAATGCTATCACCCGCAGGCTCCCCTTGCAAAAACATAAAGTCACCGTTGGGGATCAACATATTTGCAGGGATGGCAATGCACGTCATCACGGCAAGCAATGCAAATGGCTTGTAAATCTTTTTGTAGTCAGGTTGCATTTTGTGCACAAACATCATGTAAAACACGCAGTAGATTGGTGTTAGGTGTTCCGCCCAAAATTGGTAGTATCTAAAGTATCCTGGGCCGGTTGTTTCGATAACCGCTGGCATAATCAATGGCATCACGCCCAAAGTCAAGCAAACGTAGTAGCAAATGTCAAACATGTTTTTGCTCTTTTTCATGATCATGAAACCGGAAATAATTGCCATCCATTGACAAACCTCAATAGGTAGGTAGTTTATCAATTGGTTACCGCTTGCGCCCGCTCCAACGTAAAGCAAACGCAAAAAGTACGTTAGTTCTGCAAATATGCACACCGCACCCAAAGTAAAGCGGATGTTTTCCTCATGCTTGCTATTGCGTATTTTATCGCGGAAGCGATACGTAAGGTATATTGCAACCCCAAGCAAAATTATTGGCAAAAAGTGCGCCAACGAGTAGTAGTGGAAATCTTTTTGTGGAGCGTAGCCAAAAAATCCTTCGCTGCCAAATTTGTATTCGTGATTCATCGTCCCCTCCTGTGGAAAATTGTAAAAAGAACACCCATCTTAGCGACAAGTTTTGTGCAGTTGTGGGTGTTCAAGTTTGTTAGATATTTGTTTCAAGACCACAAAACGCAGGTTGCGCATTATGGTAAACGTGACGCACGCACAAGCGCCAACGTCAACGGAATTGTGTCAAAAATTAACCACGTATCCCTTATTTTTTGATGGGAACAAGTTTTTCCAAACCGCCCATGTACTTACGGAGTACTTCGGGGATGGTAACGGAGCCATCAGCATTTTGGTTTTGTTCAAGTAGTGCAGGGAACACACGGCTTGTTGCAAGACCGCTTGCGTTAAGTGTGTGCATGTAGTCAAGTTTTTTGTCGCTTTCTCTGCGGTAGCGCATGTTACCACGGCGTGCTTGGTAGCATCTTGCATTACTTGCGGAAGAAACTTCCTTGTAGATGTTCATGGATGGGATGTAGATTTCGATGTCGTAGGTGCGCGCCATACTGTCCGAGCAGTCGCCTGCGGCAAGCTTACTTAGTTGATAGTGCAATCCAAGACCTTCCACAAGCCCACAAGCCATGCCAACCATTTCTTCAAATGCAGCATCACTTTGTTCAGGTGTTGTGTATTGGAACAATTCCACCTTGTTGAATTGGTGACCGCGGATCATACCACGCTCTTCTGCGCGGTAACTACCAGCCTCACGACGGAAACAAGCAGAGTAACCAAAGAACTTACGTGGAAGTTGACTTTCTGGCAAAATTTCATCACGGTACAAGTTTACAAGCGCAGTTTCCGCTGTTGGCAAAAGGAACTTTTTGCCGTCAGCATTTGCAAGTTGGTAAACGTCATCTTCAAACTTGGGGAATTGACCAGCAGTAAGACCACATTCATAACTGAGCATGTATGGTGGGAGCATAAATTCGTAGCCCTTTGCAATGTGACTATCAATAAAGTAGTTCAACAATGCCCATTCCAAACGCGCGCCAAGACCTGTGTAGATCCAACTACCGTTACCAGCCAATTTTGCGCCACGTTCGTAGTCGATCAACCCCAAACTCTTTGCAAGTTCAACGTGATCCTTTGGTTGGAAGTCGAAATGTGGTTTTTCGCCAAACACCTTGATGGGTTTGTTGTTTTCCTTGCCACCTGCAAGCAAATCTTCGTCTGGCAAGTTAGGCAATCTCAACAAAAAGTCGCGGATTTTTTCGTTAACTTCGTTAAGTTGGACATCAAGCTCGGCAATCTTGTCACCAAGAGCCTTCATTTCTGCAATAACGCCACTAACGTCTTGTCCTTGCTTTTTGAGTTGAGGGATTTGGCCGGAAACCTTGTTGCGTTCCGCTTTCATGCCTTCAACTTTTGCAATCAAACTCTTGCGTTCTTCGTCAAGTTGCAAAAATGCGCTAAAGTCAATATCTTTGCCACGGCGGAGATATCTTTGTCTAACCGCTTCGGCGTCTTGTCTAATCAAATTAACATCAATCATTGTAGTTTACCTCGATTGTTATTTTCCATCCACCATTTTAGCACATCAAAACTAATTTTGCAATCTTTTGGTAAGCATATTACCACAAAAGATAACAAAACAATGCCAAACCCCTTGCCCAAACCCCTTCTTTTTGCCAATTTTACCATTTCAATGGGCAAAACAGTTGAATAACCCAAAACTTTGTGGTAAAATAGAGTAGACAAAATACATCCTAAACAAAAATTGGAGATGACAAAAATGCAACTACGAGTTTACAACACTCTCAACCGCAAAAAGGAAGAGCTTATTCCCATCAAACCTGGACAAGTAGGTATCTACTCTTGCGGTCCAACAGTCTACAAATATGCACACATCGGTAACCTTCGCGCTTACGTGTTTATGGACGAACTTCGTCGCGTATTGGAGTACGACGGCATGAAGGTTAAGTCCGTCATGAACATCACCGACGTAGGCCACCTTGTGTCCGATGCTGACGACGGCGAGGACAAAATGCAAAAGTCCGCCAACGAAACTGGCAAATCCCCATTGGAAATTGCCGCTTTCTACACCGACCAATTCATGAAGGATATCGATGCCCTAAACATCAAGCGCCCAACCATCACGCCCAAGGCAACTGATAACATTCCCGAAATGCTCAAGGTTGTCGAAGACCTTTTGGAAAAGGGCTACGCCTACGAAACGGAAGACGGTATCTACTTCTCCGTTGAAAAGTTCCCCAACTACGGTCGCCTTTCCGGTATCAATTTGGACGACCAACGTCACGGCGCACGCGTAGAAGTCAACACCTTCAAGCGTCACCCAATCGACTTCGCATTGTGGAAAAAGGCGGCGCCAAACCACCTTCAACAATGGCCAAGTCCATGGGGTATGGGCTTCCCAGGTTGGCACATCGAGTGCACAGCCATGAGCAAAAAGTACCTTGGCGCAACCTTCGACATCCACACCGGCGGTGTAGACCACATCCCCATCCACCACGAAAACGAAATTGCCCAAGCAGAGTGCTGGCTTGGTTGCCGTCCAGTAAACTACTGGATGCACAGCGAGTTTATGCTTATTGACGGTGGCAAGATGAGTAAATCCCTTGGCAACACCTACACCGTTAGCGACATCGTTGAGCGTGGCTACGCGCCAGTTATGTTTAGATACTTCTGCCTAAACGTTCAATACCGCCAAAAGATCAACTTCACTTGGGAAGGTATGGAAGGCGCAAAAAATGCCTACAACAAACTTTGCGCACAACTTTGGGCACACAAAACAAGCAACGTTCCTACCGACAAAGCAGTTTTGGACGACTACACAAAGAAGTTCGAAGATGCCATCAACGACGACTTGAACATCCCACTTGCAATTGGTGTACTTTGGACAATGCTCAAGGAGCCCAAGTCCAAGGATATCTACAACTTGGCCTTGAAGTTCGACAAAGTTTTTGCTTTGGATTTCGACAAAATCAAGGAACCCGAGCGCCCCAAAATTGACGTTCCTGCAAACATCACAGCCCTTGCGGAAGAACGCTTGCTAGCACGCAAAGCAAAGAACTGGGCGGAAAGTGACCGCTTGCGCGACCAAATCAACGCGCTTGGCTACGCCATCAAGGACACAGCCACCGGCTACGAAATCACCTTGAAATAACTCTTTCGCAGGCATTAACTGCAAACATGTATTGCATTTGCCTCTTGCTTCGAGATAAGTGTCAATGCAGTAGCAGAGAGGGTTATCAACATCAAAACAACATCTCAAAAGACCTTGCAAATCGCAAGGTCTTTTTTGTTTTGAAAAATCGATTTATTCCAAAAAACACACCACGTATCCCCAAAAAACACACATCTGGCGTGCAAAACAGTTTACATATTTCCCATTTATCTTCAAATACCACAAAGCACTATCGTAGGGCCCGTATCCCTGACTGCCCGCATACTGTCACTTACCAAATTTTATCTCATCACAACTTTTTCTGCTACTATCGCAATTTCCGCATATTTCCCATGCCAACCGCATACAATTCCCCAAAGGAGTTTTCCGTGGAAAAATCTCACAGTTTATGTTTTGCCAACAACACTCTAACCATCAATGGCGTTGTGCAGGTCGTGGAGGTGGACGAAAAGGAAGGCCACTTCAAATTGGAAAAATGCACCCTCGTTATCAAGGGCGCAGGCATCAACATTGCCAAACTAGACAAAGACCAAGGTATCGTTGTGTTGGAACTAAAGACTCTCTCAAACATCGCCTACAAACAAACGCCAACACTCAAGGGGTTGTTCCGTTGACGCTGGGCAAAGGCATCGAGCAACTGCAAATTTTCGGCACGTTTTGGGCGCTTGCCACAGTTGCAACGGTTGTCTACCTGTTTGTAAATGGCTTTGTCAAAACGCAACTAGCAAGGATAATTGTGGATTTGATCTTTTCCCTTTTTGCAGCCCCTGCCTTTTGGATTGCCAACGTCCACTTCAACAATGGCGAGTTTCGTTTGTTCGTGTTTTTGGCGGTTGCACTTGGTGTTGCAACAAGTTATATTTGTTTTCGCAGTACACTTGACAAACTCTCCGCAAAGTTGTATAATTTGTTCACTACAAAAAAGGTGGACAACAATGGAAAAACTATTTTATAAAAAGGGAACATCCGTATTGATTATCGCAATGGTCTTGGTTGTGGTAATTTTGCTTTGCATGTTGCTCACTTTCTTGGCGCAAGAGGCAGCATTCAAACAACAAGCAGAGGATCTTAATAATCGTATCGCTCAAGCGAAAGAAGCTATTAAAAATCAACAAGAAATAATTGATTTTAAGCAAACAGATGCCTACATCATCGAGTGGGCTGTAGCTCATGGACTTATTAGTCAAGACGACTATCTGTTTGTGCAAGATTTACTACCTAAAGAAGGTAATTAACTTTTGAATCTCACAACTCGGCCAAATTTGGCCGAGTTTTTTATTTTGTTTTAAGTGGATTGCGGTTTACACCGCAAGTATCTTTTCCTAAACCAAGCGTCAAAAAACAAATTTGCAGTCTTGCTCAACTCCAATCAAAAGTTTGTAAGTCGCATTTCTAACAAACGCATCCCACGTTTTGATGTTTTTGCGCACAAAACAACCACAAAAGCCACCAATTTTCAAATTTATTTGCACAAATTTTTGCTATCTATTGACCGATTGACAATAAATTGATATACTTTAGTTGAACAAATTTGCAATTTGGTCGAAGGAAAACAAACTATGGCAAAAAAACGCGTCAAAAAACCCAAACTAGCAAGCAAGTTTTTGCTTAACGTTCTTGCAACGTTTTGGGGCAAACCATATTTTACAAAAAAGGTCAAACTTGTTGATGACGGCACGCTCCGCAACATCAAGCCACCTTACATTGTCATCGCCAACCATGCTGGTTTTGCCGACGTTGGTGGACTTATGATGCTTTCCCGCCCAAATTACCCCAATTTTATCGCGTCCATCACCCAAATTGTCAAGTGGCCCAAACTTATCTACAACTTGGGCGTACTCCCCAAAAAACAATTTACCGTGGATACGTCCCTTGTGCGCGATATCAAGTATGTACTTTCACGCAATCGTAGCGTTGCAATCTTCCCCGAGGCAAAACTTTCGGTAGTGGGCACACCAAGCCCCATCAAGCCGGCAATTGCCAAACTCATCAAACTACTAAAAGCTCCCCTTGTAACGGTTTGCTTCCACGGAAACTACATCCACAAGCCACGTTGGGCAAGTACAAAACGCTTTTGTCCAATGACAGCCGATGTAAAAGTTGCCGTCACCGCGGAGGAAATCAAAACCCTCTCCGTGGAGGAAATTCACACACGTATCCTCAAAAATCTCAACTACGACGACTACCAATACCAACTTGATAACCAAATCGAGATAACGGATGACCACCTTGTGGAAGGTCTAAACGGTATCTTGTACAAGTGCCCAACTTGCGGTTCAGAGTTTGTAATGACCGCCCACGGCGACACTCTCGAGTGCGCAAAGTGTGGTGCAACTGTCACCCAAAACAAGTATGGTGCATTGGTTGGCGGAAAGTTCGACAAAGTAACCGATTGGTACGCTTGGCAACGCAGTTGTGTTGCGGAGGAAATCAAGGAGGACAATTTTGTTGTTCAAGATGATTTCCGCGCGGAAATGCTCGTCGGCAAAAATTACGTCGATTGTGGATTGTGCCACATCACGTGCGATAACAACGCGCTAACTGTATCTGGTGGCGTGGAAATCACCTACAAACGCGGTGCTTTCTACACACTTTCCTTCGATAACGAGTTTTTGTATCTGCCAACGGACAAGGCCGTCTACCGCTTTAGGCGTTTGAACAACTTTGGCATCACAACCAAGTTCAATCTTGCCATCGAGGAGCAAGCCACCTTGGACGAAAACTCCACCAAGTAACACCAAAACCACCCCAAAGGGTGCACTTTTGTATCCCTTAACTACCACTAAAGGAGGTTTACCGTGTCACGTACGCTAAGTAAACTTTTTGTAAAAATCAATTTTACGGTGTATGCCGTCAACTTTGCCGTACTGTTTGTGGCAATGATGATGCTTCTTTCGGCAACAAACAACTTGGCAATCTATGCAATACCAGGCATATTTTTGTGCGGTATCATTTGCCTAGTGTATCCCGAGTTTTTCAACGTTGTAGCAGGCGCATTCAATATGGAACAAGTTTCCAGCCCAACTCCAACTGTTGCGTTCGAGCACATCGGCCAAATTATCAAACATGCTTTCAATGCTGACTACTCCTACCTAAAGGATAACGGCATTGTTGTTGCTTGCTTTTGCGCAGTTCTTTGTTGGATTGTTGGTATCATTTGCATCTGTCAACAACCCAAGCTGGACAAAATTGTCAACAGCCCAATGGACTGGTACAAACGCAAAGCCTTTCCAACGTTTGCCTACGCAGTTTTTGGCGGTATCTACGGCATTGCAATGTGCGTTGGCGCAGGCGCAGTAACTTTTGCTAGCCAAAAACTTTCCGGCGGATTGCTCACGTTTGCTTGGTACTTCCTCATTTGCGGAGTTGCCATCATTGCAGGTGTTGCCATTTTGATTGTCGAACGCTTTTTGTCCATCCAAATTTTCGATGCGCTCAGCCCCGAAGAACAAGTTGCCATTTGCGAAAAACAGGCCAAATACATGAACAAACGCCAACGTCGTCGTCAAGTGCGCCGTCTTGGTGATGATGCCCGCATTGACAACGGCAATAGTGCCGACACAAAACGCAACGACAAAAAACGTCGTAGCAAAAAGTCCAAAGGCAAACAAGTGGATACCGACGTGGTAGTGGATGCTCGCGTCGAACCCGTTGAGCCTACCGATATCCCTCGCGAAGAGGAGTAATTTTCAACTTATCAAACAATTTTGCGACAGGTCAACACCTGTCGTTTTTTTTGTTCAAAATGCATTTTTTTGCGACACGTGCATAGTTTTTTGCGGTAAACCCATACTAAAAGCACAACTAACAAGGAGGATTTTTCAGCGTGAACAAGACTTTCAATGCGTTTTCCGTCATTGCACTTGTGCTAACAATCGTTGGCGCGCTCAACTGGTTGCTTGTGGGCATTTTCGACTTTAACCTCGTAACTTGGATCACAATGGGCACAACTTGGTTGATCAACGCCATCTACATCGTGGTTGGTATTGCCGGCATCTTTATGCTTATTTGGTTGTTTACCGCTCGTGGCAAAATGGTCTGCAATGACTACGACAACAAGTACACTCAACGTAGATACTAATTTTTATGCAAAACTTGTGCTTAACGGCTACAAAACTAGCCACTAAGCGCAACAAAACAACATGGTAGCAGTTTTGATATTGACGAACAACCTTGTCGATTTCCCAAATTGCTACCCACTAATCAAAGGTCAACAGCATTGTTGACCTTTTTTTGGCTTGCTCAAAAGTCCTGTGTGTTTTTTGACGGAACAATACTGCGATTTTCAATTCTGTAGGGTCTGCGGCCTCGACTGTACGCAAAGCCCACGGTCTTGGCAACAAAATGCTTCCAATGCCGTAGGGGCGGATTCCATATCCGCCCGCACCTTACAAACGCCTCTCACTTTGGGAACGCGATGCGTAAAGCAAACAGTCCTGTGAACTGTTTGTAGCTAAAGCGTCGAAGCAAGCTGTGCTTGCGAGAAATGGCAGTCGTACGACTGACGGAGAGGGCTGCTAACTGCACATCCCTTTTTCGCAAGCCCCTTGCTTTCTAGTTCTGTTTTCGATATCTAACCACAGCAATTTCAAACAAAAAGTTTAGTATTTGTAAAAAAAGTTTTGTCAAACAATTGACAATATGTTACATATTGACTATACTCATAACATGTTACCCAAGGTAAACAAATTTTTATTGTATATGTTGGTGGTCGTGCCAACGCCGTGAAATACGGCAGTACTCTAAATATCATGTTTTCCGTTGGGTATTTTTTTTGTCTTGCTCGCAATGTCTATTTGCTTTTTGTCGGCAAACCGACTGCGCAATCTTCCACATTTTGCTCAGTTACAGACGTTCCACGTATGCGCCTTCGCAACAATGCGGTTCTTGCTTGCGCTTTATCCGTCAAAGCGCACGAGCGCTAACCAACTATCCATTGCTCGCAAGCCATTTTTTTGTGGCATTTATCAACTACTTTCGCGAAAAAACACTAATTGTTTACATCGAGGTCGAAAATGATAGAAATTGGACGAAAATTGAAACAATATCGACTGCAACTGGGGCTCACTCAAGAGGAACTTGCCAGCCGAACGGAACTTACCAAAGGCTACATTTCCCAATTGGAAAATGACCTTTGTTCCCCATCAATTGCCACCCTTCAAGACATCTTGGAAGTGCTTGGCGTAACGTTGGAGCAATTTTTTGCCACACCCAAGGCGGAAAAAGTCGTCTACCACCAAAGCGACTACTTTGTGTCGCAAAACGAAGGTGGCACAAACACTTGGCTGATACCCAACTCGCAAGTCAAGGATATCGAACCTATCATTTTGACGTTGCCACCACAAACGCAATGTGCCGAGCGATTGCCCTTCGAGGGGGAAGAGTTTGGCTACGTGTTGCAAGGCACAATCGAAATAATTACCCCAACGGAAAAATTCAAAGTTAAAAAGGGCGAAAGTTTTTCCATCAACGGACAAAAACAACACCTTATCAAAAACACTACCAAAAGCGAAAGCAAAGTTTTGTGGGTAACAACCCCATCAAACTTTTAGGAGGCCACCATGGAAAATATCATCGAAATCAAAAACGTCAACAAGTCTTATGGCGACAAACCCGTTGTAAAAAACTTGTCTTTGAACATCAAAAAGGGCGAGTTCGTAACGTTGCTTGGCCCATCTGGTTGTGGCAAAACAACCACTTTGCGCATGATTGCCGGATTTGAGCAACCAACAAGCGGTCACATCTACTTCAACGGCAAGGATATCACCGAACTGCCTCCACACAAACGCAACCTCAACACCGTTTTCCAAAAGTACGCATTGTTCCCCCACTTGACAGTTTTTGGCAACATTGCATTTGGCTTAAAACTCAAACTCATCCCCGATGGCGAACCAAAACCCAACAAAAAGGGCGAATTGGTACAAAAAATGCGCAAGTACACCAAAGCGGAAATTACCGACAAGGTTAACTCTGCTCTCAAAATGGTAGACCTCGAGGACTACGGCCACCGCCAAGTTAGTTCCCTTTCCGGCGGACAGCAACAACGTGTTGCAATTGCGCGCGCTCTCGTTAACGAGCCAGAAGTGCTTCTTTTGGACGAGCCCCTTGGCGCATTGGACCTCAAAATGCGCAAGGACATGCAAATTGAACTTATGCAAATGCACAAAAAGTTGGGCATCACCTTTGTGTACGTAACCCACGACCAAGAAGAGGCGCTCACCATGTCGGACAAAATCGTGGTAATGAAGGACGGTGTCATCCAACAAATTGGCACCGCGCAAAAAATCTACGACGAACCAGCAAACGCTTTCGTTGCCGACTTCATTGGCGAGTCCAACATCCTTTCCGGCACGATGGTTGCCGATTGTTGTGTAAACATCTCCGGTCACAAGTACGAGTGCGTAGACAAAGGCTTCAAACGCAACGAGCCTGTTGACGTCATCATCCGCCCCGAAGATATCAAAATTGTGGACGTGGATGACAAAAACTGCCTAACCGAGGCGGAAGTTTTAACTTGCGTATTCAAGGGCGACCACTACCAAGTAACTGCTCTAACGTTTGGCGACGAACGCAACGAAATCATCATCCACGACAACGTGGAAGTAAAAGTTGGCGACAAAATTGGCCTCTACATCAAACCATTTGATTTCCACATCATGCACAAAGCGCGCCTGATTAACAAGGTAGAGGGCGAAATGTACGACAAGGGCATCGTAGAGTTTTGCAATGGCCGTTTCGAGTGCGTAAGCGACCTTGACGAAGGCACACCTGTAACGGTTTCCATCGACTTCGACGACGTGGAACTTACCGACGACGAAGAGGACGGCGTTATTGGCGCAACAATCATCTCCGCAATTTACAAAGGTAGCTACTGGCAATACATCGTTCGTACCGAGGACTACTACGACTTCTTTGTAGACAACGACTACGAGTGGTCCATTGGCGACCGCGTTGGTATCAAGATTGCACCAGACAAACTCATTTTGGAGGTACGCAATGAAAGCCAAGAGTAAATTCCGTTTTACCCGCAAAGCATTGGCATACCCCTACATGTTGTTTTTGCTAATCTTTGTTGTGGTACCATTGGTTATCATCCTTATCAACGCATTTTTGACGGACGATAACTCCTTCACACTCAACAACTTTGTTGAGTTTTTCAGCGATAATGGTGGTGGCTTGACCGTACTCGGCAACTCACTACTTATTGGTGTTGTAACAACCGTCATCTGCCTTGCAATTGGCTACCCCGTGGCTTATTTCTTGGCAAAATACCACGCATCAAACAAGGTGCTTGTATTGTTCTTTATCATGCCAATGTGGGTAAACTTTTTGATGAGAACTTTGTCCACAAAAGCAATCTTTTTGGCACTTGATGTCGAACTTGGCATGGGTACGGTGCTCTTTGGTATGGTGTACAACTACCTGCCTTACATGATTTTGCCACTTCACACAACACTTGTTTCCATCGACCACAGTTTTATCGAGGCATCGGAAGACTTGGGTGCGGACAAGTTCACCGTGATGACAAAAACCATCATACCACTTTCCTTGCCAGGCATTATGAGTGGTATCACAATGACCTTTATTCCTGCCATTTCCACCTTTGCCATTTCCGAAGTGCTTTCCAGTAGCAAAATCTTTTTGTTCGGCGATGCCATCAACATGCACTTTTCCAAAACAACCAACAGTTTTGGCGTGGGTAGTGTGATGAGTTTGGTAATGCTCGTGTTGGTAATTGTTTGCAACGTCATCACAAACATGACAAGTAAAGACGAGGGGGTAAAAAGCGCGCTATGAAAAACAACAAACTCAAAAAGCTCTGCGCCGATGGCTACCTCGGACTTGTGTTGGCATTTTTGTACTTGCCAATCTTGCTAATTATCATCTTCAGCTTTTCCGGAACAAGCAACTTCTCCTTCAAGGATGGTTTCACGTTGGACTCCTACAAGGCACTTTTCAGTAGCGACGTTCAAACGCAAAACCTTTTGGAGGCATTGAAAAACACCTTTATCATTGCAATCATTGCAAGCGTTGTTTCCACAATCTTGGGCGCGTTTTCCACCGTTGGTATCTACTGCCTTGGCTCTCGCACCAAAAAGTTTGTTCTAACGGTAAACCAACTGCCCATGATCAACAGCGAAATTGTCATGGCTGTATCGTTTATGGTGTTCTTTGCAGCGTTTTGTTGGTTGTTCCCCCAAGGCATGGTGCGCCTAATCATCATCCACGTTGCATTTTGTACTCCATACGTTGTTCTGTCCATTTTGCCCCGACTTCAAAAGATGGACCCCAACATGTACGAAGCCGCACTCGACCTTGGCGCAAGCCCACTAAAAGCCATGTTCCAAGTAATGTTCCCATACCTTATGCCCGGTATCGTTTCCGGATTTAGTATGGCGTTCACACTTTCCTTGGACGACTTTATTCTAACACAATTCAACAAGGGCGACACAGGTATCGAAACCTTGTCCACCTACATCTACGAAGATGCCCGCGTAAAAAGTTTGGAGCCATTTTGGTTTGCCGTGTTCAGCATCTTCTTTGTAGTGATTGTAACCTTGCTTTTGGTAACTAACATCAAACGCAACGTCAAAAAGGAGGGCAAAGCATGAAAAAACTCTCCATTGCACTTTGCATCTTGATGATTGCCGTGTTCCTATTTACCCTTGTTGGTTGCGACCGTCCCCAAGAACCAGATACTTTGGTAGTGTACAACTGGGCGGACTACATCTACGACTACGAAGATGATTTCAAAGCCTACTACAAAGGTATCACCGGCAAGGATATCGAAATCACCTACGTAACGTTTGATACCAACGAAACAATGCTCACCAAAATTACCAAGGGCGACTCCAACGTTGACGTTGTTTGCCCAAGTGAGTACGCCATCCAAAAACTCATCGAAATGGACTACCTCATCCCCTTGAACTACTTTGACGAATCCAAGTACACCAAGGGTATGACAACCAAGGGCTACGTCCACAATGCAAACAATGTAGACAAAAACATCGTAGACAAAATCCAGCAAACCTTTGGCGACATTGGTGGCAAAAACATGCTGGACTACATGGTGCCATACATGTACGGCACACTTGGCGTTTTGTACAACAAGTACCAATTTATGGAACTTGGCATCTACGACAAGGACATCATGAACCAAGCCAACTGGGGACTTTTGTTCAACGACAATGGCAAAGGTCAACTTCTCCACGAAGAACTCACAGGCCAAATCTTGATGAAGGACAGTATCCGCGATACCTACGCCGTAACTTTGTTCTACCTTTTGGAAACGGGCAAACTCAACGGCCTTCGCGATGCCGATGGCAACTTGTACACCGATTTGTCTGCAAATCAACTCATCAACAGCGTGGACGACAACCTTTTGGAAATCGTCAAGCAAACTTTAACTCAACAAAAACAACAACTTTTCGGCTACGAAGTAGACTTCGGCAAGGACGACCTTCTAAAGGGCAACGCCATGGTAGACCTTGCTTGGAGTGGCGATGCGCTCTACGCCGTGGAAGAAAGTTGGAACGACAACCTTGGCGAAGAGGGCGACTACGAACTTTCCTACTACGTACCACACGGTGCAGGCAACATCTGGTTTGATGGTTGGGTAATCCCCAAAACCTACAACCCCGCCCACGAAGAGGCCATCAAGTTGTTTATCAATTTCCTGAACAGTCCAACGTCAGCCGCTGCAAACATGATGGAAATTGGCTACTCATCTGCCGTTGCTCCCGACAAAATCTTGGCGGACAACGATGCAAAAAGCATCCTTGCGGAGGTTTACTGTGTAAATGCCCCCGAGTATTTGGACAAAGCCACATTGGATGCCATCGAGGCGGACAACGGTTTTGACTACGACTGCTGGGAGGATTTCGAAGAGGAATTTTTCTTCTACTGTGACGAAATTGACGGCACAAACTGGCGCTACCCATTGGAAAGCGATTTTGCCAATGCCGAAAATCGTGATGTATCCACCTTTGGCGTAATGCGCGACTTTGGCGCAAAAAACAAGGACGTTGTAACAATGTGGAACTACGTTCGCTCTGCAGGTGTCAATGCCTTGCCAATGTTCTTGTGGATGGTGCTTGCCGTTGCAGTTGTGGTTGGCGGTGCGTACTTTGTACACTTCCTTGTGGAACGCGGCCGTTTCAAACAAATTGTCAACAACAAAAAACAATAGCATTTTTCAAAAACCTTCGCTCAACTGCGGAGGTTTTTTTGCATTTCCTTGTTGACAAAGTGGTACAAAAGGGCAATTTGCTCCCATCACAACAAAAACAATGCCTTTTTTGATGTGGCATAAATATATAAATATACTAACATTTCATTTTTGTGGTAAAATCTCTTGCCAAAAGTGTAAAAATAATGTAAAATGATACCGTTAGAATGTCCCACTATGGGCGCTAGTAAGATAATAATTTATTCAGGAGGAATAACACAGTGGCAACAAAGTATACTTATTTGTTTCGTGAAGGCGATGCTTCCATGCGTGAACTTCTTGGTGGTAAGGGCGCAAACCTTGCTGAAATGACCAAAATTGGTCTTCCAGTACCTCAAGGCTTCACAATTTCTACAGAAGCTTGCACAAAGTACTACGAAGATGGTAGACGTATCAACGACGAAATCAAAGCGCAAATCATGGACGCTATCGAAAAGATGGAAGAAATCACCGGCAAAAAGTTCGGCGATAAGGAAAATCCACTTCTCGTTTCCGTTCGTTCCGGCGCACGTGCATCCATGCCTGGTATGATGGACACAATTTTGAACCTCGGTCTTAACGAGGAAGTAGTAGAAGTTCTTTCTGCTAAATCCGGCAACCCACGTTGGGCTTGGGACTGCTACCGCAGATTTATCCAAATGTTCTCCGACGTTGTTATGGAAGTTGGTAAAAAATATTTCGAAGAACTCATCGACAAGATGAAGGAAGAAAAGGGCGTTACATCCGACGTAGAACTCACAGCGGACGACCTCAAGGAACTTGCTAACCAATTCAAAGCAGAGTACAAAGGAAAGTTGGGTACAGATTTCCCATCCGATCCAAAAGTACAACTCTTTGCAGCAGTAGAAGCAGTATTCCGTTCTTGGGACAACCCACGTGCTAACATCTACCGTATGGACCACGACATCCCATACTCTTGGGGTACAGCAGTAAATGTACAAGCAATGGCATTCGGTAACATGGGTGACGATTGCGGTACAGGTGTAGCATTCACACGTAACCCTGCAACAGGCGAAAAGGGCTTGATGGGCGAATTCTTGATGAACGCTCAAGGCGAAGACGTAGTTGCTGGTGTTCGTACACCAATGCCTATTTCTCAAATGGCAGAAATTTTGCCAGACGTATACACTCAATTCCTTGACGTATGCAACATTTTGGAAAATCACTACCGTGATATGCAAGATATGGAATTCACAATCGAAAAGGGCAAACTCTACATGCTCCAAACACGTAACGGTAAGCGTACAGCAGCCGCTGCTATCAAAATCGCTTGTGACCTTATCGACGAAGGCATGATCACCGAACAAGAAGCACTTCTCCAAATCGACGCTAAATCTTTGGATATGCTCCTTCACCCAACATTCGACGTTAACGCACTCAAGTCTGCAGACAAAAACAACGTTGTAGGCAAGGGTATCGCTGCTAGCCCAGGCGCAGCTGCTGGTACAATCGTATTCACACCAGAAGATGCAGTTGCACTTGGCAAACAAAAGAAAAACGTAATCCTCGTTCGTCTCGAAACATCTCCAGAAGATATCGAAGGTATGAAGTACTCTCAAGGTATCTTGACAGTTCGTGGTGGTCAAACATCTCACGCTGCAGTAGTTGCACGTGGTATGGGTACATGCTGCGTTTCCGGTTGTGGCGACATCAAAATGGACGAAGCAAACAAGTGCTTTACACTTGGTGGCAAAGTATTCCACGAAGGCGACGAACTCTCCTTGGATGGTTCCACAGGTAAGATCTACGACATCGCTATCAAGACAGTTCCAGCAGACCCATCCAGCGGTTACTTTGGACGTATCATGCAACTTGCTGACAAGTACAAGCAACTTGGCGTACGCACAAACGCAGATACACCTGCTGACGCTCAACGCGCTGCTGAACTTGGCGCACAAGGTATTGGTCTTTGCCGTACAGAACACATGTTCTTTGGCGAAGGTCGTATCGACAAGATTCGCGAAATGATCTGTGCAGAAACTGTTGAAGAACGCGAAGCAGCACTTGCTAAGATCGAACCACTTCAACAAGGCGACTTCGAAGGTTTGATGGAAGCATTGGAAGGCAAACCAGTTACAATCCGTTTCTTGGATCCACCTCTCCACGAGTTCGTTCCAACTGAACAAAAAGACCTCGAACTTCTTGCTAACACAACAGGCAAGTCCGTTGCAGAAATCAAGCAAATTTGCGATTCTCTCCACGAATTCAACCCAATGATGGGTCACCGTGGTTGCCGTCTTGCTGTAACCTACCCAGAAATTGCAGTAATGCAAACAAAGGCTGTTATCAAGGCTGCTTTGGCTGTTCAAGCTCGTCATGCTGATTGGAACATCGTTCCCGAAATCATGATCCCACTTGTTGGCGAAATCAAAGAGTTGCAATACGTTAAGTCCGTTGTTGTAAAGACAGCAAACGAAGTTATCTCCGCTGCTGGTTCCGACATGCACTTCAAAGTAGGTACAATGATCGAAATCCCACGTGCTGCATTGACTGCTGACGAAATCGCTCAAGAAGCAGAATTCTTCAGCTTCGGTACAAACGACCTCACACAAATGACTTTCGGCTTCTCTCGTGACGACGCAAGCAAATTCTTGCCAAGCTACTACTCCACAAAGATCTACGAAAGCGATCCATTTGCTCGTTTGGACCAAAAGGGTGTTGGCAAACTTGTTAAGATGGCTTGTGAACTTGGTCGTTCCACACGTCCTGATATCAAACTTGGTATCTGCGGCGAACACGGTGGTGACCCAAGCACAATCGAATTCTGCCACAAAGTTGGTCTCACATACGTTTCCTGCTCACCATACCGTGTGCCAATCGCTCGTCTTGCTGCTGCTCAAGCCGCAATCAAATTCCCTAGATAGTTTTTGGCCAACAGCCAATTCCCAATCAAAATTGTGGAGTTTGTTCGAGTGAGTGCAACGTGCCTACTTAGATAACCTTTGAGTAGTGCAACTTGCACAAACGTAAAACTAAACAAAATTCAAAAGCCCTTGGACTTTTCCAAGGGCTTTTTTGTATGCAACAAGACGTGGTTGAACACCATTTTTACACATCACTATCTTCCTAATTATAGAGCAAGATGACTTCCTTTGTTTTGTAATAATGGCATTAGACATTGCTATCCTCCTAATTATAATAGTGCAAGATGCCCAATTTTAATTGACCAAGAACAAACATCCAACACCGTAGTGCCTCTGTGCTCGTTCGGATATTGTTAACACCGTAGGGGAGGGGTTGCCCCTCCCGTGTTATTTACCATCAATTCTAATTTTATCGTAATGCGTGTCATAGTAGGGGAGGATACCATCCTCCCGTTCTTCAAAATCGAAAACAGTTTTGGCCCATTTCCCCAAAATTGGGTATTTACATTTGCTAATATTGGATGTATAATTATATATAGATATAAAAATGTGCTTTTTCAACACATCTCAACACAAGGGGGAATAACAATGAGTCAACAAACAATTTTGCAACCCGGCAAACTCCTAAACGAAAAGGGCGACCTTTGCCAAGCGGGCTACGCAACAAGTCTAATCAAGGAGTACAACCGCAAGGATATCAAGGCAAGCGGTTGGCGTATCAAGGAGTGGGACTACTACTACATCGGCAACGACGAACGTGGTGTGGCGCTTACCATTGCGGATAACTCCTACATGTCACTTGTTTCTGCAAGTTACTTGGACTTTGTCAACAAAACCTACGTTACCGATTCGGAAATGGGCTTTTTTACCTTTGGCAAACTCAAATTGCCACCAACTTCCGCCGAAGGGGACGTTGTTTACAACTCCAAGCGCGTGCAAATGAGTTTTTGCTTTGTGGATGGCAAGCGCGTTTTGAAATGCACCTTCAACAAATGGGGCAAGCAAAAGCAACTTTTTGAAGTTTATGCCGAACTAACGGATGAGCCACGTGACTCCATGGTTATCGCCACGCCTTTCGACAAGCCCAAGCATTTCTACTACAACCAAAAAATCAACTGCATGAGCGCCAACTGCACCTTCTCCATCGGTGGCGAAGAGCAAAAGTTCGATGGTCTTGCCGTTTTGGACTGGGGACGTGGTGTTTGGACGTACAAAAACACTTGGTACTGGGGCAGTTTGAACACCCTCGTTGACGGCAGAAAAGTGGGATTCAACATCGGCTACGGCTTTGGCAATACTGATGCCGCAAGCGAAAACATGATTTTTGTAGATGGCATCTGCCACAAGGTTGACCGCCTAACGTTCGATATTCCTGTGGACGACAAGGGCAAGGACGACTTTTTGTCCCCTTGGAAGATTGTTTCCAACGACGGCAAGATGAACTTGACCTTCGAGCCAATTTTGGACCGCGCAGACGTGATGTCAGTAGTTGTTTTAGCATCCAATCAACACCAAGTTTTCGGCCGTTTCTTTGGCGATTTGGTGCTTGACGATGGTAGTGTAATCACGTTGACAGGCCAAGTTGGTTTTGCGGAAAAAGTATTCAACAAGTGGTAATTTTCGCATTGCAAACAGGCAAAGATGTTTATTTCAAATTTGTGCTGTTTCCACTTGCATAAACGTTCAAATATTTCAGCATCTAAGGGCAACATTTTGTTGTCCTTTTTCAGTAGGGGACGACATCCTTGGCGTCCCGAATTTAACGTGATACTATAAATCGGCTGGTATTCACCAACACCGTAGGGGAGGGGTTGCCCCTCCCGCAAAAAACAAAATTCGCCACCACGTGTGCGTTTTTTTGCGTAAATTTCTGCATAATTGCACACATGCACACATGTAAATATGTACACAAATAGCAAAAAGCATAGGAAAGTTTCCTATGCTTTTTTTAACGCACATTTATGTTGAAATTGCTTTCTTCCACTTGTCAAATCGTAGGGGAGGGGTTGCCCCTCCCGAATGTTCCTATTTGCTGAATTAAACTCATTGTAGGCCCTGTGCAACTTCGCTGTTTGCATATTGCCACAAATCAAATCCGCCTGCAATTAGCAAAATATCAACAACGTCGTAGGGCGGTGGCTTGCTACCGCCGATTTGATTGCAGTTAGCTACGTTACAATTTTAACAATCCCATGGAGGCTCCCACTTTGGGGGAGCTGGCACGTGAGTGCCTGAGAGGGTGTAGGGGAGGATACCATCCTCCCGCATTATGTCAATAACAGGTATTTACGTCAAAACACCCTTTGTATCACAAGGGCAACAACAGCGCCCACCGCCGCAAAAATCACCCGCCACAATGCCGAACTTACCAATTCGCGTTTGCGTTGCACAAGTTCCCGTTCAAATGCCTTTCCCTTTTGTTTTAGCGCAATCACGTTAACCGTTGCGCCATCCTTTTGCGACTTGGTACACTCAAAGTACCCATCGTATTCCAACTGCTTAAGTATCACATCCAACTTTACGTTGTCCAATTTGTGCTTTTCCGGCACGCTTTGCAACACAAAATTGTTTGCCACAATGCACGTTCCGTTGTTCTTTTTGCAGGCATCAAAAACCACCTTCATCACGGAAACTTCCCTTTGATTTAGCATCACGTCCCCCTAAAAAATCAGTTTTGCAAGTAGTGTAGCAACAAATGCGCCCACAAATGCGCAAGCGCCAACAAGCGCCAAAAGTAGTCCAAACTGATTGCCCACAATCTTTGCTCCACGCGTTTCTCCAAGCCCTTCCAAGTGGTTGCGTGTCTTTACCGTCACACTCAAACAAATGGCATCCCTGTCCTGATATTTCACGTCCAGGTACCCTTGTTCTTTTAGGAAACTTATGGTCGAGCAAAACGTCTTTGTGTCCAACTGATATTTTTGCGGAACAAGCGCAATCAACTGCTGTTTTTGCAATACCGTGTAGCCATCTTTGGCTTGCTCACTCAAAACTTGCAGTACCGCTTCCGTCTTTTTGTCTAACAATCATTCCTCCCAAAGGTGTCGTTCAAGGTCAACCGTGTTGTCGTCCACAAAGGTTACCCCTTCGCCAAGTAGCAAGTCCCGTTGCACAGTTGCTCCACCAAAGGCAAATGCCCCCGCAAGATGTCCAAATCTGTCCACCACGCGATGGCAAGGGATAACAAATGGCTGTGGATTTACGTGCAATGCCCAACCAACTTGACGGGACATGCGCTTGTTACCACAAAGTCGCGCAATTTGTCCGTAGGTTGCCACCTTGCCAAGTGGTATGCGTTTTACCACTTCGTACACCTTTTCAAAAAATCCATTACTACTATCTTTGCCCATTTTGTCCCCCGCAAAACCTATTTTTGATGCAAATTGCCACATGCGACGTTTGCAAACGTCAACGTTGTGCAAATTTCAACAAACGTGGCAGTTTGCCTGTGCTTTTATGTAATTATAATTTCTTCAACTGCCCTTTGTCAATACATTATGTTTTGCACAAATTTTGTCAAAGGCTTGAAAATTCTCCAAATCTATGATAATATAAATTATACTATAATAGGCAACTATTGCAAACTGAACCTTTTGCGCCACAAATTGGACTTTCCATCCCTCTTATGGCGCAACAAAAGTTTGCAAACATCACTACAAAAGGAAGTACCACTATGAAGAACTTTATCACAATCGAAGGTTGCGACGGCGTAGGCAAAACCTACCAAACAAATCTACTTCGCGAGTTTTGCAAGCAAACTGGCCAAGATCACATCGTGTTCACACGCGAACCAGGTGGCTCGGATATTGCCGAACAAATCCGCAAAATCATTCTCGATGCCAAAAACGAAGGCATGGACGATCTTTGCGAGGCATTTTTGTATGCAGCAAGCCGTATTCAACACCTCAAAGATATCGTCAAGCCCGCCATCGAACAAGGCAAAGTGGTATTTTGCGACCGTTTTGTGCACTCTTCTTACGTGTACCAAGGCCTTGGCCGTGGCTTAGGACTTGATCGCATCATCGACCTCAACGCCATTGCCGTTGGCGACTACATGCCGGAGTTTACCATCTTTTTGGATCTTTCCCCAGCAAAGGCCTTCGAGCGCAAGGGCGGTGCGGACAAAACCGACCGTATGGAGGCCGTTGCCTACTCCTTCCACCAAAAGGTGTACGATGGCTACCGCGCTTTGATCGAAAAAGATCCCGACAAATTTGTAGTTATTGATGCTTCCGGCACAATCGAGCAAACCCAAGAGGCCCTCAGAAAGGTGCTCTTCGATAAAGGTATTTTGAAATGATCACTTTGGATAACAACGTTGGCGGTTACCTTGTCCGTGCTTTTGCCGAAGGTCACGCCGTACATGCTTACATAGTAGAGGGCGACAAAGCCTACGTCCCCGATTTGCTACGTCAATGCGCCACGATTGCCATGTGTCCAACCCACAGCATTTGTGGTTGTGACGTGTGCCAAAAGGTAATCGAAGGCAACCATCAAGACGTCATCACGTTGCCAAGGGATGGACGCGCCCGCCTCAAGGTGGAAGACATCGCCTACCTGGTGGAGGAAAGTTCCCTTCGCCCTGTGGATAACTCCGTTGCGCGCGTATTTTTGATTGATGCAACCAGTTCCACAAGTGGCATTGGTAGCGATTTGTGGCAAAACAAACTGCTAAAAACCATCGAAGAACCCATCGCTGATACCTACATATTTATCGGCGTAACGGATGCCGATGGTCTGCTTGCCACCATACGCTCTCGTTGCCAAACCCTCAAGCAAACTCGCCTGCCAAGCAAAGTTATCGCCAACGAACTCAAACGCCGTGGCTACGACCTAAAAACCTGCCAAATCGCAAGTTTGATGGCAAATGGCAGTTTGCAAATGGCGGAAAAAATCGCCGTAGACAACGGCATTTTCGATGCCTACAACACGGCAATTGATACCTTGGAAAACATGCTTTCCACCAAGGTTGCCTTGCCGTACGTTTCCCGAATTGCTTCAAACAAAGCAAACGTTACCCATTGCCTTGCCTTCATGACGGTACTTTTGGGGCAAAGTTTGCATTACCGCATTGCGCCAGAGTTGTTCGAACTATCTTCTTTGAAAAATAGCATGGACAAAATTTGCGCAAACTACTCAATACAAGCCAGCCGAGTTTGTATTGAAAAAATCAATTCGGCTAAAAAAAGTTTAGACGACGGATGCAACTTGAATGTTGTCTTGGATAACCTTGCAAGTGGCATTTTGGAGGTAAGATACAGATGTCGACTGTAATTGTAGGAGTTCAATACAAACCAAAGGGAAAGATCTACTATTTCGATCCCAAAGATATCACTTTCCAAAAGGGCGAAGGTGTAATTGTGGAAACGGCACAAGGCCAAGAGTTTGGCACAATTGCCATTGCCAACAAACCCATTGACGAATCCCTTTTGAAGGGTGAACTTAAGCCCGTAGTGCGCAAAGCCACCGAAAAGGACATCAAACAACACGAAAACTTGATGGAAAAACGCATCAAGTACATGGCTGATGCGCAAACTTTGATTGAAAAACACAAATTGGATATGAAACTTGTCGATGCCGACGTCATGTTCGATGGCTCCAAAATCATCGTGTACTTCACGTCGGAAAACCGCGTGGACTTCCGTGATTTGGTCAAGGACATGGCTTCTCAATTCCGTATGCGCATCGAACTACGCCAAATTGGTATTCGTGACGAATGCAAAATGAAGGGCGGTCTTGGCCCCTGTGGCCGTGTTTGCTGTTGCAACGCGCACCTCGACGAGTTTGCTCGCGTATCCATCAAAATGGCCAAAAACCAAGGCCTTTCCATCAACCCAACCAAGATTTCCGGTCTTTGTGGCAGACTTATGTGTTGCTTGAAGTACGAAGACGACTACTATGCGCAAACTTTGAAGTTTATGCCAAAGGTAAATTCGGAAATTGAAACGCCCGACGGCCGTGGCAAGGTGGAAAGTGTCGACATTTTGCGCCAAACTGTTCGCGTGCGTATCACTCGTGCCGACGAAAGTGTGGAAATTTCCGACTACACGTTGCCACAACTTGGCATTGTGCCTGTCTACAAGGATACAACAACTCCAACTGAGGACGATTTGTCCGAGGAGTAAAACTAGCAATGCAAACAAAACTACTCAACTTTACCGATGAGCATTTGCAGTTAGCTGGAGAACTTATTCGCCAAGGCAAACTTGTGGCATTTCCCACCGAAACAGTCTATGGCCTTGGCGCAAATGCCTTTGACGAACAAGCGGTACTGTCCACCTTCACAGCCAAGGGACGACCAAGCGACAATCCCTTGATAGTGCACATCTACGACAAAAGCCAAGTGTGGCAAATTGCACGCGAAGTTAGTGCCGATGCACAAAAAATCATCGACCAAATCATGCCTGCAAGCATCACCATCGTGCTCCCCAAAAGGGCAAACGTTTCCGATGCGATAACAGCAGGATTGGATACTGTGGCAATCCGCATGCCCAAGTCTGCAGAGGCGCGCAGGTTTTTGGAGGCTTGCCAAGTGCCTGTAACGGCTCCAAGCGCCAACACAAGCAGTCGCCCAAGCCCAACAACTTGGCAACGCGTTGCCGAGGATATGGATGGCAAAATCTCCGCCATTTTGTGTGGAGAGCCTTGCCAAGTGGGTATCGAGTCAACCGTATTGGATCTAACCCACGACGAACCGCTAATTTTGCGCCCAGGAGTTGTTACTCCCGAGCAAATCGAAAGTGTGCTTGGCAAACCTGTACGGGTGCTAACCAACCCCAAGGAAAAGGTCAACTCCCCCGGTGTCAAGTACAAACACTACGCACCAAAAGTGCCAATGGCTTTGGATCTATCCGGCGACACGGCCAAACTTTCTGGCTACTACGATACCCTTGTCAAGCAAGGCCTAAACCCCGTTTTGTTGGTGGAAGACGTGTCCGCTTTTGGCGGAAGAAACGTCCACCCAATTGGCACAACGGACGAACAAGTAGCGCAAAACCTTTTCGAAAACTTGCGCATTTTGGAGCAGTCCTACAACTACATCATCGCAAGTTACACATCCAAAACATCTTTTGCTACAAGCATTTTGAACAGACTTACTCGTTCAGCATCAAACAACATCATCTAGTGGGGTACAGTTATGAAAATTTCACTCGCATGTGACCACGGCGGACTACAACTCAAAAACCACGTTGCCGAGTTCCTCAAGGAGCATGGCTACATCGTGATGGACTTTGGAACTTTCACAAAGGACAGTTGCGACTACCCAGATTTTGCCAAGCAAGCAGCGCAAGCCGTTGCCGATGGCAAATGCAACAAGGGCATTGTCATTTGCACAACAGGTATTGGCGTATCCATTGTTGCAAACAAAGTCAAGGGTGTTCGTTGCGCCCTTTGTACCAATGCCGACATGGCAACACGCACACGCGCCCACAACGATGCCAACATGATTGCCATGGGACAAATCTACGTGGATAACGACACCGCAGACGAAATTGTAACGGCATTTTTAACCACCGATTTTATGGGTGGACGCCACCAAGTTCGCGTGGACAAAATCGAGGACTAACCCCTCTAAAAACACACCACGTATCCCCAATTTTTGCAATATTTTGCTTTTATAAACGCAATTTTTTGTGCGTAAAACGATAGCGTTTGTTGCCAATTGCAATGGCATACCACAGCAATTTGAAATGCAAAAACCAAAGCAATTTACTTTAGTATTACACAACTCACAATAGTATTTTAGCATCAAAAAGGACTTATCCCAAATGGACAAGTCCTTTTTGTTTACTCGTTTTTGTTTCAACTAATTTTCAATCGTAACCAAACACTTCAACTAATTTGCGCTATCAAGCTTTGCAAACGCTGCCTCAATTGTTGCGCGCTTTGTGTTGATGTAGTTTTGTACACTTGTGCCGTCCAGTCGTGCAAGGCGGTTGCAGTCCACCTGGTTAAGTGTTGCTTTTAGCACAGCGGATGGTTCAACCACGCCTTGGTAGTTTGCCCAAAATGCATCCATCAAGGATTTGTAGTACTCGTAAGTAAAGTATTCACTTTCCAAAATTTCCGCAATGCGCTCGTTAAGTAGCCTGTTGTAAGCGGTGCGACCGCCCTTCAAAAAGGTCTTTTTGTACACGGGGTTTTGGCAATCGCCAAGCGCTCCACGCACGTCATTTGGCGCGATGTACTCAGTTTTAACGTCGTTGTTGTTCCAGGTGTTGCCCAAACTCCAGTCGTAGTCGTACACACCAAAAATTGCCAAGCCACTTGGCGCAAAGTAGGTGTAGTAGTTGTTGTAGTTGTTGCGGATGCAGTCTGGGTTGCCAAGTAGGTAGTTTACTGCTTCCAACTCGGCAAAGTAGTTCATTGGCAGTATCGCCTCCACCTTCTCGAAAAATTGTTCGTCGTCAACTTCAAGATTGTTTGCAAACTCAATAAATTCGCGCAAACGGTGGTGGTCGGAGTAGCCCTCTTCATCGGGGTCGTTATTGGTTTTCAAATCGTAGGTTGGTGTCCAAGATGCTGTTTCGATGCCGTAGTTCTCAAACTTGGTCATGTCGGCAGGCGCACCTTGATACAAACACTTGTACAAATCTCCGCCTTGATTTGCATCGTCAAAATATCTGTTTACAAATTCCTCGTCAATGGTTTCGTAAAGTGTTCCCATGCCCACGTTTTCCATACTGCCATTTTGCTTGATGGCAATGTTTGTCCAAGTTACGTGTGGATTCATGATGCCGTATTGCCAAAGCAAGCGTGATGCAAACACTTCGCGAGTGTAACTAGTGTCGTAACTCTTGTTCCACTTGATGTAGCACTTTTCCATGGTGGCAAACGTGCGCGCCTTGCGTGCTTTGCGTGCCGCTTTGCCTTCGGGGGTGTCCTTTTGCCAATCGTGGTAGATGCTTGTACCTTCGTACTCGTCGCCGTCAAACGTTTCCGTAAACTTAAAGCGGAAGTTCACAAGCGCGTACATGATGCCGTTTTCGTTGCAAAATGCGCGCTTGGACGTGTTGCCGTGCATGCGGATGCCCACTTCCTCAAAGTAGTAACTAACGCCGTTTACCACAATTGTAAGATTGCACTTGCGATACATCTCAAGTAGTTCGGGGTTTTCCCACTTGTGATCGAACGCGTAGCTCATTGCGTACAATTCGCTTGGCTCAATGTCAATTTGAAAGGAAATGGTGGTGTCATTTTTCCACAAGGAGTAAAACAAGTTTGTTTCCTCAGTGGAAAAATCTTCGTAAAAGGTTGGGTTGCCCAGTTCACTCAAAAATACGTTGTCCGTTGGCTTGCGAGTTTCTTCGTCTGGTGGAAGTTGTTCGCAACAACAAAAAGTTGCAACCAGCACCAAACACATTGCAATTAGTAACAGTTTTTTCATGTATATCTCCTTGATGCCTAAATTGGTTTTATCCCAAACATTATACCAAAAGTCGCTACCAAAAGCAATAGTAAATTTGTCGATATTTTGCAAATTAGTGTATTAAATATATATTTATCAAAAATATTTCAAAAAAGTTAATTATTTTAGGGGAGTTTTGTAACTGTTGTCGTAATTGTAAGTGTACGATAAAAAAATGTGCATTTTTACGGCAAAAAAGTATCATTTTTATGGTATTTTTTGCCCAATTGCAACATTTCACGCAAACTACAAAGGAGGTAAACATGGCTGACTACAAAAGTTTTATTCAACAAGTAAAACAAGCAAACGATATCGTCGACGTTGTTGGATCCTACATCGAACTAAGGCCTCGTGGCACCAACCACATGGCGCGTTGTCCTTTCCACGGCGAAAAGACTCCCAGTTTCAACGTTAACCGCAACATGCAAATTTTCAAATGCTTTGGCTGTGGCGAAAGTGGCGATGTTATCACCTTTGTAGAAAAAATCGAGTCCTGCTCCACTTGGGAAGCGGTGGAAATCTTGGCAAAAAGGGCAAACATCCCCATGCCTGAAACTCCCTCCCAACGCGAGGACAAGCAGTTTGCCGCTCGCAAAAAGCAAAAGGATCTCCACTTGGAAATCTGTCGCGAAACGGCCGTTTTCTACTTCAAGGCCTACCGCTCAGAAAAGGGCAAAAAGGCGCGTGACTACTTCGAAGGTCGTGGATTTTCTGCCGACACCGCCAAAAAATTCGGCATTGGCTACTCCCCCGATAGCTACTCCTTGCCAAACTACCTTCTAGGTAAGGGCTTTAGCGAAGAGGAGTGCCTCAAAGCGGGCGTAATTCAAAAAAGCAAAAACGGCAGGCTTATCGATGCCCTTGGCAGACGACTTATCGTTCCCATATTCAACATGCAGGGCAAGGTTATCGCCTTTGGTGGACGTGCCCTCGAGGAGCAAGACCTCAACTTCGGCAAGTACAAAAACACCAGCGACACCCCTTTGTTCACCAAGAAAAACAACCTGTTTGCTTTGAACATCGCCAAGGAGCAAAAGCAACAATCGGCATTGAAGCACCTTGTAGTGGTGGAAGGCTACATGGACGTTATCGCAATGTACCAAGCAGGTTTCAAAACCACCGTTGCTAGCATGGGCACAAGCCTAACTGCCGAGCAAGCGCGTTGGCTTTCCCGTTTGACTGACACCGTCTACATCTGCTACGATGGCGACTCTGCCGGTCAAAAAGCAACCGTCCGCGGTTTGGATATCTTGGACGAGGCAGGTTTGGAAGTGCGCGTAATGTCGGTACCCAACAACCAAGACCCCGACGAGTACATCAAAGCACACGGCCGTGATGCCTTCGAAAAACTAATTGAGCAAGCAATGCCATTGCCCGACTACAAAATCCAACTTTTGGACAATTCCTTCGACATCACCAGTTCCGACCCGGCGGTGCGCAACAACGCAATGCCCAAGTACGTCAAGGGCGCAATCATCATGCTCCGCCAATTGGACGAAAACCGCCAACGCCACTACATTTCGGTACTTTCCGCAAAGACGGGCTACTCAACCGACTACTTTATGCGCAAAATTGCCGAAAAGGGTAGCGACTCGCAAACGGACGAACCCACCCCAATGGACAATGCAATGTCCCCCGAAACCAAGGCAAAGTTCTTTGTGGCAAGTTGCTTGCTTCACGGTCAGGACTACGCATCGCTTGACGAAAAACCTCGTTGCGATACCTTGTTTTTGTCCAATTTGTACAACTACCTGTTTGATTGCAAGCAAAAGGGCGAACAACCCACCGTGGACATGCTCTACACAATTTGCCCAAATGCCACTCAGGAGGAGTACGACCAAATAATCGACGTGGACTTCTCCCCAAAACGCTACTCCAAAAACGCTCAGTATTTTGCCGAGTGCAAACGCGTAATTTTGGTGGAAGAACTACAAAAGGAAAAGAATAAACTACTTGCACAGATGAAAAAGGACCCCACCAACGTGGAACTTTTGCATAAACTTGCGGAAATTTCCGCCAAGATCACTTCAATTTAGAAAAAGGAGAGCACTATGGAACTCACACAAGACTTTTTGAAAGGTATTTTGGAAGACATCAAAAACACCGGTTCAACCAAGGTAACGTTTGACGAGTTGGAAATCAAATTGGAAAAACTCGATCTCAACGCCGACCAAAATGCCGAAATCTACAAGTATTTGGAAACAAACGGCATCACAATTGTGGACACGTTGGACAAGGACAGCTCCGCTTTGTACAAGTCCATTGGCGACGTTTCCGTCGATGACCCTGTAAAAATGTACCTTCGCGATATCGGTAAAGTGCCCCTTTTGACAAGTGACGAGGAAGTGGAAATTGCCAAACTCATCTTGGAAGGTGACGAAGAGGCAAAGCGCAAACTTTGCGAAACAAACCTTCGTTTGGTTGTTAGCATTGCCAAGCGCTACATCGGCCGTGGTATGCTCTTCTTGGATTTGATCCAAGAGGGTAACGTAGGCCTTATGAAAGCGGTAGAAAAGTTCGATTACACCAAGGGCTTCAAATTCTCCACATACGCAACTTGGTGGATTCGCCAAGCAATCACTCGTGCCATTGCCGACCAAGCGCGCACAATTCGTATCCCTGTACATATGGTGGAAACAATCAACCGCCAAGTTCGCGCACAACGTGCACTTCTGCAAGAGTTGGGCCGTGAACCCACCCCCGAGGAAATTGCCGACTACATGGGCATCACTCCAGAAAAGGTTATCGAAATTCAAAAGATTGCCCAAGACCCCGTTTCCTTGGAAACCCCCATTGGCGAAGAGGAAGACTCTCACCTTGTAGACTTTATCGAAGATACCAAAACAATCGCTCCTGGCGACATGGCCGCACAATCCATGCTCCACGAACAACTTGTTGCAACTTTGCACAAGCTTACCCCTCGTGAGGAAAAGGTAATTCGCCTTCGTTACGGCCTTGATGACGGCAAACAACGCACCTTGGAAGAAGTAGGCAAAGTGTTCAACGTTACTCGTGAACGTATCCGCCAAATCGAGGCAAAAGCACTTCGCAAGCTCCGCAACCCAACTCGTAGCAAAAAGTTGCGCGACTATCTCGACTAAGATGACAATTCGCCTCAACAAAATAGTGCAAGCAATCCCCCAAGTGGAAACCCTTTGCGACGTTGGTTGTGACCACGGCTACATCGGCATCGGCGCTTGGGAGATGGGCAAAGCACGACGCGTCATCTTTATGGATATCTCCGCCCCAAGCCTTCAAAAAGCACAAAACAACTGCGCAAATGTGCAAATGAACAACTGTCAATTTGTTTGCCAAGATGGCATCCAAAGTGTCGTGTGCGATTGCGCTGTCATTGCCGGTATGGGCGGACTCGAAACCATCTCAATTTTGCAAAACACAACACGTCCCCCCAAATTTTTGGTACTTCAGCCCATGCGAAACCAAATGGACGTGCGCAAATACCTGCTTTCAAATGGCTACAAACTCACACTCGACGTCAAGTTTCAAGACGTCAAGTACTACGACTTGATGGTGGCAGAACTGTCTGCCGAGCAGATGGAATTATCCCCTTTTCAACTCAAGTTTGGATTTACAAATCTTGCTAGTCCCAGTCAAGATTTTGTCAACTTCCTTTTGGAAGAACAACGCAAATACACTCAAATTCTAACTCAATGCAGGGATACGGAAGTGGCGGAAAAACTTTCCGACACTAACCTTGCCCTTGAACATATAGGAGGTCAACAATGATTCAAAAACAAATGTTAGAGTACCAAAAGATTGATGGCGAACTCAACCGCATCGAACGCGACTTGCGCAAGAGCGAAGCATACCAAAACATCAAAAAGTACAAGGCACTTCGCCAAGACTACGAAGATACTCTCAATCGTTTTGATGCCAAAGCAAGCGAACTCAAAACAAAACTTACTCAAGCAAAGCAAGCGGTTGCAAAAATCAGCGCCGTTATCGAAGAACTCTCCAACGAAATGTCCCATGTGGAAAGTAGCGACGAACTCAAGTACATGAGCAAAAAGTTGGACGAACAACTCAAACTTCTTTCCTCTCAAGAAAGTGAAATCCGCGATATTCTTCGCGAAGGGGAAGAAATTGCCAAAAAGTTTGACGAAATCAACTCCAAACTTGTTGCCATCGCCAAGGCGCTCAAAACTGCCAACGACGACTTTGCCAGCCAAAAGGAAGCAGTAAAACCCCGCGTTATGGAACTCAAATCCAAGTTGGATGCATTGAAACCCCAACTTGACCAAAAGTTGTTCGAAATGTACGAGCGCATCTCCGCCGGCAAGGTGTTCCCTGTGTTTGTTCCACTTAGCGACGGAAACCGCTGTGGTGGTTGCCGTATGGACATGCCTCTTGGCGTTGTGGAAACGGAAATGCAAAAGCACGGTGGCATCATGCGTTGCGAACATTGCGGTCGCATCATGTACACCGCCGACTAGTTAACTTCCCAAACGCAATTTTGCCGTGATGGTGCAACTTTCAAAATAAGTTACAACCGCATAGTATCAAGTTGGCACAACAAGTATCTTTGGTAAGGTATTTCAACTAACCCAACAAGATATCAACAATACAAATTGTAAACACATCAAAAAAAGGACTCTCCAGTTGGAAAGTCCTTTTTGTTTTCTAAATTGTCAAATTATGTTGTTGCAACAAACCTATTTTGTACCAAACAATCTGTCGCCAGCATCGCCAAGACCAGGCAAAATGTAGCTGTGTTCGTTAAGTTGTCTGTCTTGTGTTGCGCAGTAGATTTGTACGTCAGGGTGAGCCTTGTGCAATGCCTCGATTCCTTCGGGTGCAGCAATGATGTGCATGCACTTGATGTGTTTTACGCCCTTTGCCTTCAAGAGGTCAACAGCAGCAATAGCGCTACCACCGGTTGCAAGCATTGGGTCAAGCACGATGCAAATTTTTTCTTCAATGTGGAGAGGCAACTTGCAGTAGTACTCTTGTGGTTGGCAAGTTTCTTCGTCACGGTACATACCAATGTGACCAACCTTTGCCGTTGGGAACAATGTGTGTACGCCGTTTACCATACCAAGACCAGCGCGCAAAATGGGGATGATTGCAACACAGTTGTCTACGATAACTTGTTGTGGAGTAACTTCCAATGGAGTTTCTACCATGATTTCTTCAGTTGGAATATCTTTGAAAGCCTCGTATGTCAAAAGTGTAGCAATTTCTTCAACAAGTTCTCTAAATTGCTTTGTGTTTGTGTTCTTGTCGCGAAGCAATGCAACTTTGTGGGACATGAGTGGATGGTTGATGATTGTAACGTTTTCCATTGTGTTTCTCCTTTATGTGTGATATTTTTTGTCAATTTGTATTGTTTGTGTAGTGCAAGTTTTGTGTTTTGACGTTGTTTGGGCATTACTTTGGGATTGTGCCAAATCGCGTGCGCACATCCACAACAAAATCCTTTTGCAACTGTTCCTGCTTATCCGCGCGATAGTGCGATAGTTTGAAAAAATTTGATGTTCCGCAAAACCACCTAACGCCGCAAACTAAAAAAATAACGCTCGATTGAACAATCAATCAAAAGCGTCTACAAAACAAGGTCAAAAAGGGAATAGATAGCCATTGCAACAACATTTCTACAT